>NZ_JBQHSE010000008.1:0-110481 GCF_052066395.1 Bariatricus sp. HCP28S3_A4
CTCCTTTGGTGTTTTGGAATTTTGGTCGAGGACATTATACCAGAAAAAGGGAGGTCAATGCTCTTTTTATTTGCATTCTCCCATAAAATCAAGGTTTTTATTGAATTTTGGAACAAAAAAACAGGTAGTTTTTGACACTACCATTAATGGAGAGGAGGATATTTTTATGATTCGAATCGCCATTGTAGAAGATGAAGAAAGTTATGTCAAGGAATTGACCGGGTATCTGAAAGAGTACCAGAATACATACAAAGAAGAGCTGGAAATTACGGTATATCGGGACGGAGATGGGATTACATCAAATTACAGGGCGCAATTTGATATTATTCTGATGGATATTCAGATGAAATTTATGGATGGAATGTCCGCAGCGGAAGAAATACGGAAACAGGATTCGGAAGTTGTGATCATGTTTATCACGAATATGACACAGTATGCCATCCGTGGATATGAAGTGGATGCACTGGACTATATTTTAAAACCGGTGTCGTACTTCGCATTTTGCCAGAAACTGTCCCGGGCTATTGCACGCATTAAGAAACGGGGAAGTAAACAGATCACAATCCCGGTTAAAGGCGGAATCGTGCGGCTGGATGTTGAGGATATATATTATATTGAAAGTGTGGGACATAATCTGATTTTCCATACAGCACATGGGGAACATATCTCATCCGGTACGATGAAATCGGCAGAAGAGGAGATGGAGGGCTTAAGTTTTTCCAGGGGAAATAAGTGTTATCTGATCAATCTTCAGCATGTAGATGGAATAAAAGATAAATGCGCGATCGTGAAAGGAGAATCGCTGCAGATCAGCCGTCCGCGAATGAATGCATTTATGCAGGATTTGACGAAGTATTGGGGGGATTTGAAATGACACCTACAGAAATGCAAATCATACTTCCGGATATCCCCAGATTTTTTACGGCATTGGCGGAGTGGCTGGCGTGCATTCTGTGCCTTCTGGAAATGAAACGAAGATACTCCAGATGGAAAATGGTTTCCGTTTCGGTGGGGGCCTTGGTACTGCAGGCAGCATTTCTGGAATTTACAGGAGATATGGAAGGCATCTGGTGGATGCTTTGTATGGCGGCAGCAGTGGGTATGATGTATCTGTTCATATTTATTTGTGGAGAAATAAATGCGAAAGACGCAGCATACTACTGTGTGAGAGCATTTGTCATGGCAGAATTTGCGGCTTCGCTGGAGTGGCAGATTGATTGTTATTTTGTTTATACACAAGGCTGGGACAGTACCTGGATACACGTAATGTGGCTGATCGTGATCTATGGCGCGCTTTATGCCATAATGGGAGTGATTTTCCATAGATCGACCAAATCCGAAGAACCGCTTATGGTGACGAACAAAGAACTGGTGTCTTACATTATCATTGGTCTGGCTGTTTTCCTGATAAGTAACGTAGGATTTGTGTCATGGAATACACCATTCAGCAGCCAATATATGCCGGAGGTATTTAATGTCAGAACTTTGATTGATCTGGGAGGGGTTGCCATCATCTATGCATATCATGTACAGAGGATGGAACTCAGAGTGCGGCATGAACTTGAGAGTGTACAGAGTATTTTACATAATCAGTATGTGCAGTACAAACAGTCACAGGAAGCAATGGAAATCATAGAGTATAAATACCATGACCTGAAGCATCACATCCTGGCACTTCGCGCGGAGGACAACACACAGGAAAGGAATGCCTATCTGGATAAAATGGAAGAAGAGATCCAGAATTATGAAGCTCAGAACAAGACCGGCAACCAGGTTTTGGACACACTTCTCACTGCAAAGAATCTGTACTGCATGAAAAACAACATTTCCATGACTTGCGTTGTAGACGGCCCGCTTTTTGACTTTATGGATGTTATGGACATTTGCTCTATTTTCGGAAATGCACTGGATAATGCAATCGAGTATGAAAAACAGATTCCGGATAAAGAAAAACGTTTGATTCATGTTACCGCATTTTCACAGAAGAATTTTCTGATCATTCGGTTTGAGAATTATTGTGAAGACTCACTTGCATTTGATAAGAACCTTCCGGTTACGACAAAAGGAGATGCCAGATTCCACGGATATGGGCTGAAGAGTATCCGATATACGGTGCGAAAATACGGTGGAGAGGTGGATGTGTCGGCACAGGATAATTGGTTTAATCTGAAAATATTGATTCCTATGTAGATAGGGTATGTAGATAGGGGGCGTTCCTTTTGCCACGACCAGCGCCCTTTGGCAGCTTAACAGCTACGCCAAAGGGCGCTGGTTGTGGAAAAAGGAACGCCCCCCTATACATACTGCACAAAACAAGAGGAGAGAAATTAGATAAAATATCCAACATGCTTGCAATTTGTGCAGAAAAAGTGCAGTTTATGCAGAAAACCGCACAGGTTGTTAATATCTGATAAAATGCAAGTCACAAGATAAAAATACGTCATGAACAGACGAAAAAGGGAGGAAGAGAGATGTTAGCAATCAACATTGAGGACGTGATAAACGTCCTCAACACATGCAAACCGTACTTAATCGCACTGGCAGTTATTCTTGCAGCAGCAATCATTATCACAGTTGCTGTAATGAAAATGCCGAAACCAAAGAAGAAATTTGTCCGTGCCCAGAGCTGGATCGCATTTCTTCTTTCTCTGGTAGTCATTGTGAATATGATATGCTGGGGACCAATGTCCAGCATGATTTCACTGGCTACAGGAAATGGAACTATTACCGAAGAAACTTCGGCAGAAGCGACAGAACTCTGCGAGGACATTGCAGATGAGGGTATTGTTCTTCTTCAGAATGAAGACAACATGCTCCCACTTGCAGGCGGAACCAAGATCAATGTATTCGGATGGTCTTCTACCAATCCGGTTTACGGCGGAACCGGTTCGGGAAGCCTTTCAGATGCATATCCGACCGTTTCGCTTCTGGAAGGTCTGGAAAATGCAGGATTTGAAGTAAACCAGGATCTTGTGGATTTCTATAAAGATTTCCGTGAGACACGTCCGACAGTCGGAATGTGGGGACAGGATTGGACAATCCCGGAGCCGACCGTTGAGGAATACGACAAAGCAGGGATTTTTGAATCTGCAAAAGCATTCTCAGATACAGCAGTTGTCGTAATTGCACGTTCCGGCGGAGAAGGAGCTGACCTTCCGACAAGCCTTGACCCGGCAGTGGAAGACAATTTCCAGGATGGTGGTACATTCGGGTCTTCCGGACTTCGGTACAGTGACCAGAAAAACGATCTGGATGCATCCAAACACTATCTGGAACTTTCAAACAGAGAGCAGGCAATGCTTGACCGTGTGACGGCAGATTATGAGAATGTGATTCTGATCGTAAATGCTGCAAACACAATGGAACTTGGGTTTGTAGAAGATTACAGCCAGATCAAGAGTGTGATCTGGTGCCCGGGAACCGGACAGTCCGGATTTAATTCACTGGGCAAGATCCTAAACGGAGAGGTTAATCCGTCTGCTAAGACGAGCGATACATTCGTAAGAGATCTTACCGCAACACCGACATACAACAATTTTGGAAACTTCACTTATGATAACATGGATGAATTTGCAGTTGATGGAGTTAATCCTAATTTCGTAAATTATACAGATGGTATTTATGTTGGATATCGTTTCTACGAAACTGCAGCCGAGGAAGGCTTCCTTAACTATGAAGAAGCTGTACAGTACCCATTTGGATATGGCCTGAGCTATACACAGTTCAAGCAGGAAATGGGAGAACTGAATGTAAATAACGGAACAATTTCTGTGGATGTAACTGTAACCAATACCGGTTCTGTTGCGGGCAAAGATGTTGTGGAAGTGTACTACAATCCTCCGTACACCAACGGCGGCATTGAAAAAGCTTCTGTAAATCTTGCGGGATTTGCGAAAACACAGATGCTTGAACCAGGCGCAAGTGAAACAGTGACTGTTACATTTACCGAAGAAGATATGGCATCTTATGATGATAAAAATGCAAAAGCATATGTGCTTGAAGCAGGCGATTATGAGATTTCTCTTCGCACAGACTCTCATACAGTTGTAGATACCAAGACATATACAATCGATGAAACTGTTACATATGGAGAAGACAACGCGCGTTCTACTGATGAAACAGCAGCTACAAATCAGCTTGATTTTGCAAATGGAGATATCACCTATCTGTCACGTGCTGATGGATTTGCAAATTACGCAGAAGCGACAGCAGCGCCGACCAACTTCACGATGTCAGATGAAGACAAAGCAACCTTCATGAATAACAGTAACTACAATCCGGAAGATTACAATGACGATGCAGACGAAATGCCGACAACAGGAGCAAAGAACGGGCTGGAACTTGCTGACCTTCGTGGAGCTGACTATGATGACGAGCAGTGGGAAGAATTGTTAGATCAGTTGACGATCAGCGACATGGATACCATGATCGCACTCGGAGGATACCAGACAGCGGCGGCAGGCAGTGTGGGAAAAGCACAGACAGTTGACTGTGACGGACCTGCTTCTATTAACAACAACTTTACCGGAACCGGATCCATTGGATTCCCGGCAGGGGTGATGATTGCAAATACATGGAACGTTGAAATTGCAGATGCATTTGGACAGAGCATCGGTAAAATGGCAGACGAGATGGGCGTTTCCGGATGGTATGCACCGGCAATGAACATGCATAGAAGTGCATTTGCAGGACGTAACTTCGAATACTACTCAGAAGACCCGCTTCTGTCAGGAGCAATTGCAGCAAATGCAGTTATCGGAGCGGAAAAAGAAGGTGTATACGCATACATTAAGCATTTTGCTCTGAACGATCAGGAGACAAACCGTACAAATCAGCTGTGCACATGGTTCAATGAACAGTCAGCACGTGAAATTTACCTGAAACCATTTGAGATGTGTGTAAAGACAGGCGGCGCAAAGGCAGTTATGACTGCATTTAACTTCTACGGAACAACACCGGCTCAAGCATGTTCGGAAGTATTGAATAATATTCTTCGTGATGAATGGGGATTTGAAGGATTTGCACTGACCGACTATTATGGAGTATACGGATATCAGGATGCAGACAGAATGATCTGCAACGGAAATGACTGTATGCTGGTTGCATACGACACCGAAACAAACCATGTATCTGATACCGAAAGCGCAACTTCTGTAAAGGCAATGCGTCAGGCATGTAAGAACATTATGTACACTGTTGTAAACAGCCGTGCATATGACGCGGAAAATCTGCAGACCGGTCTCATGACATGGCAGATCACAGCAATTGTAATCGATGTGATTCTGGCAGCAGGTCTGATTGCATTAGAAATTCTGGCAATTAAAAAACTGAAAAAGAGAAATGCAATGGCAGAATAAAGACAATTACAACCAGGAGACTGGAACCGGAGTTTATTTCCGGTTCCGGTTTTCGGAAGTTTAGGAGGAATATACAGTGAAACATCAGGAACTACTTAAACAAATGACGCTCGAAGAAAAAGCGGCGTTCCTTAGTGGGAAAAATGTATGGCAGACGTGGGAATTCCCGCATCTGGGTCTTCCTTCCATTTTCTGCTCAGACGGGCCTCACGGAGTGCGCAAGCAGGCTGGGGCAGGAGATCACCTGGGACTTAATGCGTCCTTGCCGGCAACCTGTTTTCCGACAGCAGCTACGGTTGCAAATAGTTGGGATGAAGATCTTGGAGAGGCTGTCGGCAGCGCATTGGGAGAAGAGGCAGCGTCGCAGGAAGTAAATGTACTTCTGGGCCCTGGACTTAACATCAAAAGAAGCCCTCTCTGCGGACGAAATTTTGAATATTTTTCAGAAGATCCCTATCTGTCAGGGAAAATGGCAGCTTCTTATGTAAAGGGAATTCAAAGCAAGGGCATTTATGCATGCCCGAAGCATTTCGCGGTGAACAGTCAGGAACTTCGCCGCATGGCAATGAATTCCGTTCTGGACGAAAGAACACTTCGGGAAATCTATCTGACCGGATTTGAGATTGCCGTGAAAGAAGGCAAATCAAAATCCATTATGACGAGTTATAACGAGATCAACGGTGTTTACGCCAATGAAAATAAACACCTTTTGCAAGAGATTCTGAGAAATGAATGGGGATTTGACGGAATCGTCATTACAGACTGGGGGGCTTCCAATGACCATGTAAAAGGTGTGGCGGCAGGATCCAATCTGGAAATGCCGTCACCGGGACTGGATTCCGCAAGAGAAATCCTGCGAGCTGTGGAAAATGGAAGTCTGACGATAGATGAATTGGATGCCTGTGTGGATGAACTCCTGGATGCGGTTCTCACTTTAACAGAGAATGCAAAGAAAAAACCGACGGGATTTAAAGAAAGCGAACACCATAACCTGGCACGTAGGGCAGCGGAAGAAAGTGCAGTCCTCCTTAAAAATGATGGAGGAATCCTTCCACTGGCTCCGGGAAGTAAAGTCGCGATTATCGGCGATTTCGCAGTAGAACCGAGATATCAGGGGGTAGGTTCTTCTATGGTCAATCCAACTTACCTGGAGACGATCGAAAAGTCAGTGGAGAAATATGATCTTGATATTGTTGGAATTAATCGTGGCTATAAACGGAACGGCGAAGAAGATGCGGCACTGAAGAAAGAAGCCCTTGATCTGGCAGCAATGGCAGATATCGTCATTTATTGCTTTGGACTGGATGAACTCAGTGAGTCCGAAGGAATGGATCGTACGCATATGAGAATTCCGCAGAATCAGATCGAACTGCTCCAGGCAATCGTACAGGTCAATTCGAATGTAGTAGGCTTGCTAAGCGCAGGAGCGGCGATTGAAATGCCATGGCATTACTGCTGTAAAGCAATTTTACATGGATACTTAAGCGGACAGGCTGGTGCCAGTGCCATGCTCAATATTCTTACCGGAAAAGTCAATCCATCCGGAAGACTTGCAGAAACCTATCCAATCAAATACGAAGATACACCGGCTTTCCGTAATTTTCCAAGTAATCAGAGAAATGCCGAATACCGGGAAAGCGTTTATGTGGGGTATCGTTATTATGACACAAGCAAAGTCCGCGTGCAGTATCCGTTTGGATATGGGCTTTCTTATACCACATTCGAGTACGCAGATGTTCATGCTGATGAAAACGGCGTTACATTTACACTGTCCAACACCGGTACCTGTGATGGGGCGGAAGTGGCGCAGTTCTATGTTGGAATGGAAAATGGGAAAATATTCCGTCCGGCAAAAGAACTGAAAGGATTTAAAAAAGTATTCCTGAAAGCAGGCGAAAGCCAGACCGTCACTATACCATTTGACGATAAAACGTTCCGTTACTGGAATGTGAAAACAAACCGCTGGGAAGTAGAGGTTGGCACATGGCAGATCATGATCGGAGCCAGTGTGGCAGACATCAGACTTCGGACTACAGTGGAAATTGCAGGAACAGAAGCAGTGATTCCATACAACAAAGAAGAAATGTCGTCTTACTATTCCGGACTGGTGCAGCAGGTGGAAGATGAAGAATTCAAAAAACTTCTCGGGCATGAGATTCCGGACGGAAAATGGGGCGGAGAATTGGGAATGAACGATGCGATTTGTCAGATGTATTACGCAAAGAGTCCGGCCTCACGCCTGATATATAAGATATTAACCAACCTTAAGAAAAAAAGTGAAGAGAAAGGAAAACCGGATCTGAATATTCTCTTCATTTACAATATGCCGTTCCGTGGAATTGCCAAAATGACAAACGGAATGGTAAGCATGGACATGGTCAGAGGAATGGTGACAGCAGTCAACGGACATTTCTTTCGGGGAATGAAACAGATCATATCAGGCTTCTTTAAAAATTCAAAGGAAAATAAAGCCTACACAGCAAAAATTTCCCGTAAGTAAAAGTGAGGTATAAAAATGGGTAATTTGAAAGAAAAATGGATGAGCATTTGGGGTGGATTTGAAGAAAAACATCCCAAACTGGCAAAATGGGTATATCAGATTTTTTACTTCTTTGTGTTCAGCATGGGCGTTACCGTATTCCAGTATCTGGTCTTCACATTCATGCCGGGGATCCTCGGAATCGGCCTTGCCGGAACAGAATTCATGTGGCCACAGAAAGAAATGCATCTCTTCGGAGTGGATTTTACATGGAGCCTTTTGGGATATAACGTACTTCGTGATGCCAGCGGAGCGGTTATGATAGGGGGCGGACTTGGATATTTTATCAGCTACGAAACGGGTTCGTTTCTTGCGCAATGCATTAATTTTCCTCTGCAGAGAAATATCACTTTTAAGAGTAAAGGAAATCCTTTTTACCAGGCAATGTGGTACTTTATCGCATGGGTAGTAATATCGCTGGTATGTAACGGATTCAATAATTTATGGATGCCGATCGCATCAGCATATGTTCCGCCTGCAGTTTATAATCTGCTCGTAACCTTCATTACAGGTGGAGTTTCCATGGTGATCTTCTTCTTTGTATTTAAGATTATCTTTCCGGAAGGAGAGAAATAGGGACGTTGCAAAGGATTTTGACGTAATATTTCGTGCAATTCACAAACAATTAATACATTTGTTTAAAGACATGGCTTTTGCCCCCAACATCGTGTCAAGATGCAACGTCCCTATTTCTCCCATGCGCCAAGTTCCGAGACGGCAGATTCCCTGAATCACTGATCGCGACGGATGAACTTCAGAAAACGATTCTCTACTCCCTGAATCCGAATGATAATGAGGCGATCGGAACGATCCTCGGATGCTTCCAGGGAACAGAGGCTGCCGGCAAGATCCAACAGGGAAGTGCATGGTGGTTCAACGATCACAAGCAGGGAATGATCGCGCAGATGACATCCCTGGTAAATCTCGGGCTGCTCGGAAACTTTGTGGGAATGCTGACAGATTCCAGAAGCTTCCTGTCCTACACAAGACATGAGTATTTCCATAGAATCATGCGCGAACTGATCGGCGGATGGGTAGAAAACGGAGAATACCCGGCGGACTACAAGGCATTGGAAAAAATCGTATGCGGAATTTCTTATAATAATGCAGTAAAATACTTTGGATTTGAGTTATAAACCATGCAGGATATGACGAAAGGAAAAATGAGGGGAGAGAAGACCGGTAAATAAAAATTTCCTTGCAGCCATGATTCAAAATGGCCTGCAAGGAAATATTTTTTTTATTCAAATTACAAAGAATTTATGCGTTCTTGTCCAGCCAGTTCATTGCTACTTGAGCGTAGATTGCCGCACCTGTGGATAAGATATCCTCGTTAAATAAAACCTTTGGATTGTGCTGCCCAACACGTTTGGAAGGATCTTCCGGTCCGGCACCGATCATGTAGTAAGAACCAGGCACTTTATCGGTAATTTCAGCGAAATCTTCTGAGCCCATTCCGTGGCCGCCACGAATGACCTGAATCTGCGGCAGCATGGATTTAACGGTATCCTCTACCAGAGCAGTTACGGCATCATCTGTAACGACACTTGGGCACGAACTTAAGGTTTCATATTCCATCTGGCAGCGGTAAGTCATGGCAACACCTTTGGCAACCTCTTCAATTCGTTTAACAAGTCTTTCGCGAACCTCTTTCTTAAAGGTACGAAGAGTTCCCTGAAGAACGGCACGCTCAGGAATTACATTCGATACATCGCCTGCAGCAAGCTGGCCGATTGTAAGAACAGCTTCTTCCGTTCCGCCGATCTCACGTGCGATCAGTGACTGAAGGGCAAGATAGACCTGAACGGCTGCGTTGATCGGATCAACACAAGCTTCCGGCATAGAGCCGTGTCCGCCATGACCGATCAGTGTGATTTTAAAACCGTCTACAGAAGACATTGGCTCTTTGCCGGTCATGATAATACCCTTCGGAATGATTGCGATTACATGCATTGCAAAAGCAGCATCCACATGCGGATTCTCCAGCACACCTGCCGCTACAGCTTTTTTAGCACCCTGGAATACTTCCTCTCCTGACTGGAATAACAATTTAACCGTTCCTTTTAATTCATCTTCATGCGCTTTTAAGAGCTTTGCCGCACCCAGCAAGAAAGTTCCGTGCATGTCATGACCACATCCGTGCATGCAGCCATTGGTGGATTTAAACGGTACATCAGCTTCCTCCGTCACAGGAAGTGCGTCTACATCACTGCGGAGCATGAAGCACTTTTCCCCCGAACCGATCGTTGCTTCAATGCATGAAATATCTTCGTATACTTTGTATGAAATTCCCATCTCGTCTAATCTCGCTTTGATAAATGCAATTGTCTGAGGGAGAGTTGTTCCCGTCTCCGGAATCTGATGAAGCGATCTTCTCCATTCAACAAGTTGTCCCTGCAGTTCGGCAGCCTCTTTTAATAATTCATTTCCCATCATGAAATCTCCTCCTGTTCTTAAATTGGTGAATAATTGTATTGTAGCACAATTTGCAGGGTACAATTATAAAATTTTTATGATATAATAAGTCCTTAAGAGTGTAACGGAGCAGCGATGGTATTTCATTGTACTAAATACCAAGGTAAAGGCGGAGTATTCCAAGGGTGAGCAAATGGGCAGGATAAAACCAATAGTTAAGCATTTTATTCTGTTTGCCACGCTCGCCGTTATATGTAAGTGTCAGACCAAAGCCTAAAAGTGACCAAGGCTGTGTATACATGGAAGCGTAACCCAAAGGAATGGCAAAGAGCGGCACATCATGGAACAGATAAAAGAAATAACCGATTAAAATAGCGTGGTGCTCATAATCAAGACTCAAATATATGGCAGCTATGCACATTATGATAATAATAATCCACGATACAAAATACCAAAGCACTTTTGGCAGCTTCTGCATTTTTTCTTTTAAAATGTCTATACTCCATATTGTCATGAGAACAAACGCCAGAGTGAACATGACGTTATTCCAGTTCATATTAAAAAAACATGCCGTTGTAAACATATCAAAAGGTACTTCTGATATTACACCGAATAACAGTAAATTAAACAGATATTTCTTTCGGCTTCGGGTTTTGAAATAACCTTCAACCAGCAAAAAACAAAACAATGGGAATGCAATTCTGCCGATAATGTCAAATAGATTACTCACAACAGTAAGGACTCCGTCATTTGAAGTCAGATTTGGATAAATCAGTGCTTTGTTTACATGGTCAATAAGCATGGATGTGATGGCGATCAGCTTTAACCATGCCCTGAAAGAAACTGAACTTTGCTGCATAGATTGTTGATTTTTTCTTTCATATTATTTTCATCTCCCTTCATGGTATTCAAGTAAAAATGTTAAAAAGTTTTGGATAGTGGCTCCATTATACAGTATGAAGTGTTAAAAAGAAAGCGAAAAATGATGAATCCGTCTTTTTGCGGGAATGAAAATATATCAATAAAAGAAAATGAAATTAGAATTTCCCCCTTTTCTGATGTCTGGATTGAATTATAAATATATAGATGATATACTTCAGTTAAACAAAGAGGATGAAATGCAGGAATTGGATGATCTAATAAAAAGAAGATAATGCTTTTAGGCGAAAAGGAGAAAGCGAATGCAGGAAATTGATATTAAAAAAACAGGGCATAAAATTAAAGAAATGTGCAAGGTAAGAAATATATCCGTGAAAGATATTCAAGAGAAGTTACTCGTTGGATCTTTTCAGGCTGTTTACGCATGGTTTTCAGGAAAAAGTCTTCCGAGTCTGGATAATCTGTATCGCTTAAGCAGGCTGCTGAATGTTTCAATGGACTCGCTGATCGTAGGTCAGCAGGAAGAACATCCTGGTATAATGTATGTAGATAATCGTTATGAAATAAAATGGGAGAAGATACCCGACAGAATTCTGTTATATTATATGAAATTAAAGGAAGAGGCAGCTTAAGGCTGCTTTTTTGTTGAGCCATCGTAAGAGTTAATTCAATTATGAATTGAATGATTTTGGGGCTCAGCTGCGTTACAATAAGACTACATACAATATGTATTGCTAAGACTGGGGCAGAATAAGACGGAGTATCAATGGCATATCCTTCGAAAAATGCCGCGGTACCGGGAGATTGCTCCTTGTGGACACCTGATTTGGGGAGAATTTAAAGGAATTAAGATGAGGACAGAACTATGCGTTAAGATTCGTCGTAGTAACTCTATTTTAATAATTCATCATAAGTAGTATTCAGACAGTCACGTATTCCCTTTAGCTGGGAGACAGTAATATGTTGAATTCCGCGTTCGATTTTAACCAGGGTCTCACGAGTCATATTTACATCATGAAGCTGCAACTGGCCAACCAATTCCGTTTGGCCAATGCCAGCATTTAAACGTATTTCCCTTATATTCTTTCCAATATTTGCATTAGATTGTTTTATCTTTTGTTCCATAATATCATCCTCAAAAAAGTGGACTAAAATTAGTCCTATTCTGTTTATCATAGCGGTTGAAAATGATATAATGGGACTAAAATTAGTCCAAAATATGGAAGAGAATGATATTTATTAGATTTATTTTAATGGTCCTTGCTGCTGCTCATGTTGGATGATGGCCTGACGAATTAAATAAAGAACCTCACCGTTGATAGAACGGCCATCAAATTCAGCCAGGCTTTTTAATTTCTGATGTGTTTCTGCATCTATTCGCAATCCTAAATGTTTCTCTTTTTCCATAATACATCCTTCCTATTTAAAATGAGTACATATTTAAGTTTGTACAATAAGTTCATTTTAAGTATAGAAAGTGTTATGATGTCATAAATGGACTTAAAATAAGTACACTATATTTATCAAAAGGGAGTATTTTTGAATGAAAATTAGAAGGCTTTATTATGAGGAATCTAAGATGAGTGACAGGATTATTGAAGAGAAAATCAAGGCAAAGATGTGTAAAATGAGTGAGGAAGAACAAATTAGGGATAAAAAACAGAAACTGATGGAGGCACAGGTCATAGTT
The DNA here is from genome assembly GCF_052066395.1 of Bariatricus sp. HCP28S3_A4. NCBI lineage: Bacteria > Bacillati > Bacillota > Clostridia > Lachnospirales > Lachnospiraceae > Bariatricus > Bariatricus sp. HCP28S3_A4. The sequence continues at coordinate 12,881 of NZ_JBQHSE010000008.1, forward strand.
GAAATGGCGAAAATGAAAATAGATGCGAAGCTGAACAATATAAGTCAGGAACGAGTAAAACATTTTGAAAAAATGGCAAAGAAAGCACTTCATGTGGCACAGGAACTCTTCTTAAATGTGGAGATAGATTCTGAAAAAGGATATGTAGGAACAATTGAATTTACCGGCGATGCCATGATAATCAATGAGTATGTGGAGGAGAGTGTGATACAAGATTTCCGGGACTTGATGTGTTCGACGAAAGAGATTATGATCGTGCCGGCAGATAAACTTGTGAAAATTGTTTTTTATTATAGTTTATCTTAGCATGAGAAGACTCCTGCTTTTGATTAAAAGTATATGAGGAAAAAGAAATTATCGAATATTTATAAACGGCTCCTGCATACATTGTAAAAACAATGTTTGCAGGGGGATTTTTTTGAAGGATTATATTGCAAAAAGAGCCGTGGAGATTGCAAATTATATTATAGAAAATAACGCAACGGTGAGGCAGACGGCAAAACAGTTTGGAATTAGTAAGAGTACTGTACATAAAGACTGTACTGAACGTCTCCTCCAGATCAACCCGGCTTTAGCAGCAGATGCACGGAAGATACTGGATCTCAACAAGTCCGAGCGCCATATCCGCGGTGGACTTGCCACCCGAGAAAAATATTTACATATGGAACATCATTGAAGAAAGTGGTTGGAAGCTTGCTGTGCTCCCAACCATTTCACATTTCATGTCCAGAACATAGTTTCCCCTCAATAAATAGTTCTCAGTACTGCAATATTTATGTTTCCATCATCCCCTAAAAAGAGTATAATGAAAAATTGGAGCAATTCTATCAAACAGTAAACCGAGTTACTTACTTACACATATGGAGAAAATAATATGCAGAATAAGAAATGGAAAACATTCAATAAACTGACGGCAAAATGCTATAACAATATGATTCGTGCAGAAGCGGATGGAAATTGCTGGCAGCAGGCGTTCGAGCTTCTGAAGGAAATTGTTCGCGAAGAAAGACAGAATAATCCGAATTTTGCATCCGAAATAGAAATGATCGATGATATTACCGATTATGAATACGATATTCAGGGATGGATTGAGGATTGCTTTGATGAGATGGATATGAGAGGCGAGCATGAGATACTGCTGAAAATGTGCGATGATTTGCTCACTATGTTCAGCTGGCCGGACTATACCGGTTCTGATTTGAAATTCAGAAAATCATCTGCCCTCGAATCGCTCGGACGAACGGAGGAAGCGGTTCGATTTTGTAAAGAGTGGATACAGAAAGAACCTGAAAATATTATGGCGGCAACGGCAGGAGTTTACGCTTATATAAAAACAAAAGAATTTGATGCAGCGGAGAAGCTGGTGGATCAGTTTATTTTTGATAAAACAGATTGTTTAGATGAAAATGATATTATGTTTACGGCTGCATCTAAATTGTATGAAGCAGAAGGAAAGAAAAAAGAGAAAAAGCAGATCGACAAGGCGATTCAGAAATACGAAGAGTATCTGGAGAAATATTTTGATTTCCCGGATTTTGACGAGGAAGACGATGACTTTGATTTCTTTGATGAAGATCTGCCGTTTATGTAAAATTGCTTTATATAAAATAAGCGGTCTGGAAGCAATTTGCAAACCGGGGAACAGAGGATATAGGAGATGAAACAAGTAGAAATACAGAAGCGACTGCGTTTTCGAATTACGAAAAACGGATTTTTGTTGGATGAGCAGGAAGGGGAGTTTTCGGAGAAAATTCTGCCGTGGAAGGAAAAGTTCGAAGCGGACAAATGGAAGGCGTTATATGGAATCGGAGCCAGGTTTGATGAAAATCCACTTCTTTTCTTTGAATTGCGCGGTATTGACGTAGGGCGATTTGTAGATGTAACCTTAGCGAATTGCGTGGAAAGTATGCTTGAAAATGCAGATGCACCCAGTGAAAGGATCATAAATGATGACCACTGAGAAACTGTTTGGTGTATTGTGAGCATGATGCCATTTGCATGATTTTGCACAGTAGAAAATCCCTGTATAGATTCTGAAAACTATACAGGGATTTTTGCGTCATGCATATCACAATTTGGGAGCTTCCGGTTAATTGTGAGCCGCCTCCGCTTCTTCTTTCGTGCGGTGAACCGTTCCAGCCGGGTGGTGGGGCGGTGCATAAATCGAAGAAACTTTCAAAGGCGTTCTGCCAATATTGATCACATTATGCCATGTTCCGGCTGGAACAAAAATGGTATCATCCTTGCAGACTTCCATCTGAAACTTCAATTCATTTTTGCGCTGCCCCATTTTCACCAGCGCCATTCCCTGTTCGATCCGAATAATCTGATCCGTTTCCGGATGAATTTCCAGTCCAATATCTGAACAGACAGGAATGCTCATCAGAGTCATCTGTGCGTAACGGCCCGTCCAAATGGCAGTACGGAAATTGGTGTTGTTCATTGCTTTTTGCTCGACATTTGTTACATATGGTCTGAAATCGTGAGATATATGTGGTGTGCAATTGCGAGGTATCATAGAAATAACCTTTGACGCTTTTGATATATCATATGTATTTATTTCGATTTTGGTGACCGGGCGGGGATGGGTGAACTGGAGGGACGGGTACATATCTGCAAAAGTGGCTACCGTACCCGCCCCAGTCATTTTTTCTGCAATTGTCAGTTGTCTTAAGAAGGATAAAGAGATAAAATGATGTATATCCGATGCGCAAGACTTTGGAAGGAGCAGCGAACGAAAGAAACGGATAAGAGGTATATAAAATGGCAGGGTTAGGAACAGCTATCAATACGGCGGGCGTGATGAAGATTGAAAATGGCGCACTGGTGAGCGGGCAGGCAATGATGGTCGTCCTTTGTATCGCGCTGGGCGCTCTGGTCGGAGAAATGATCAATATCGAAGAATGGTTTGAGCGGTTTGGCGAATGGTTGAAGAGGAAAACCGGAAATGCAAAAGATAAGAATTTTGTAAATGGTTTTGACTTGTTCTCTTGGGAAAGGATGCGTGTTTTCCGCAATTCCTGTTTTCGTGTTCGAAGGTGCGATCACGTTGCTGGCAACACTACTGAAACCGATCATGACGGATCTCGCGCTGAATTATCTCTCTATGATCGGTTCTATTTTGATCTTCTGTGTGGGAATAAATTTGGCCTGGGGAAAGAAAATGAGGGTTGCAAACAGGCTTCCGTCACTTGGGTTTGCGGTCATAGCGGCTTTTTTGCCGATTTCATATTAAGTTAGAATCTGGATGAGAAAATATGCTTTACTATATAGGGAACGCAATCAATAACGGGAACAAAGAAATTAAAAGATTTCTAGATTAATGAATTAATAGAGATACGATATAATTATACTATATTGGAGGGGGGAGATAATCATGGCAAGAAAAATAGAGGTTGTGGACTATAATCCGGAATGGGAGAAACAGTTCAAAGAAGAGGCGAAAAAAATAAAAGCAATCCTGGGAAAAAACTGCGTGGAAATTCATCACATCGGCAGTACTTCTGTGAAGGGATTAAAGGCAAAGCCGGTGATCGACATCATGCCTGTGGTCAAAGACATTTCCCTTGTGGACGGACAGAATGCACAGTTTGAAGCTCTTGGATACGAGTGCATGGGAGAATTCGGCATTCCGGGAAGGCGCTTCTACAGAAAAGGCGGCGATAACCGGACGCATCATATTCATATTTTTCAGAAAGATAATACTGCCCAGATCCAGCGGCATCTTGCGGTGCGGGATTATCTAAGAAGCAACAAAGAAAAAGCAGAAGAATATGCGGACTTAAAGACGAGGCTTGCAGAAGAATTTACCTATGATAATGACGGATACTGTGAAGGAAAAGACGCATTTATGAAGGAACTGGAGCAGGAGGCGCTCGCATGGCAGGAGAAGCAGAACCATATCGGAACCTGCATGTCTCTTGGAATGTGTTTCGGTGTGGCAATGGGAAGTGCGTTCGGAGCTGCATTTGGAAATATGTCACTCGGAATGTGCTATGGTATCGGCATAGGGATGTGCCTTGGTCTCGTAGTCGGCTATGCAAAAACGAAAAAGTAGAGGGAAAAATGGTTAGAAAAACGATAGAGAATTTCAGTATTTATCAGATCTGTGATTCGGGACAATGCTTCCGTATGACTCCGATTCATGGCGAGACGGATCCTGCTTCCGGAGAAATCCGGATGCAGGTGATTGCAGGAGACCGGTATCTCGAAATACTGCAAAATGGAAAAGAGTGCATGTTCGATTGCACCGAAGAGGAGTTTGAAGGCTTCTGGAAAGAATATTTTGATCTGGAAACGGATTATGCAAGTTATATCGCACAGATCAATCCGAATGATACTTATTTGCTAAATGCGGCTGCATTTGGTTCCGGAATGCGAATACTCAGACAGGATTTATGGGAAATGATCGTGTCCTTCTTAATTTCCCAGCAAAATAATATTCCAAGAATCCGCAAATGCATTGAAAATATTTGCCGGGAATATGGAGAAAAGAAGGAAAATGCCAAAGGGCAGACTTATTATGCATTTCCAAAACCGGAAGCACTGGCAGGACTTGACGAGGATGCGCTCAAAGCATGTAACCTGGGATATCGCAGCAAATATGTGGTGAGAAGTGCCAGAAGCATCGTTTGCGGCGAAATCGATTTAGATGCGATCCGGAACATGTCCTATAAAAAAGCGAAAGAAGAACTTCTGAAGCTTTTCGGTGTAGGGGTGAAGGTGGCGGACTGTATCTGCCTTTTTGCACTGCATCACCTGCAGGCATTTCCGGTGGATACCCATATTCATCAGGCAATGGAGACGCACTATAAGCGGGGATTTCCAAAACGCCGATACAAAGGAGTGGAAGGTGTGCTTCAACAATACATTTTCTATTATGAACTGGCAGGGACACCATTAGAAGCAGGTAAACGATCAAAGTAATGAAATCGTTTCCTATAGAGACAACGTAACCAGACAGCAAAAAGGAGGAGACTGAAATGATGAATGTAGTAGGAATGTTGGATGAATTACAGACAAGGGTAGCGCACAACGAAGAGTGGAAACGCCTTCTTCTGGCGACCAGGGAAGAAGCGGAGCCACTGTCAGCATTTTGCAGAGTCTGCAGGGAACTGGGATATGAGCTCTTTTTTGCTGGACTGGAAGGGAAAAGACATTAAACCTGCAGATGGAACGGCATTTTCAGAAGAATATCGTTCGATGCAACTGATAGGTGACAAATTATACAGCGCAATTGGTGGTTGTCAACCGGAAAATATCCTATGATACAGACATACCCGATGAGAAAAAAGCAACGGGAAAGTTTCTTATCAGAAAGGAAGGTCAGAAAATGATTTTAGCAGAAAAGATTATGGAAATGAGAAAGAAAAATGGCTGGTCGCAGGAAGAACTGGCATATCAGTTGGGCGTGTCACGGCAGTCAGTCTCAAAATGGGAGTCCGGAGCATCGATTCCGGATCTGGAGCGGATTCTGAAGCTGAGTGAAATCTTCGGAGTCAGCACGGATTACTTATTAAAAGAAGAAATCGAGCTGGCACCTGACATTGTAAATGTACAGGCAGAGCTGGTAGAAGAGGGAGCAGTGCTTCGGAGAGTCAGCATGGAAGAGGCCACCGAATTTATGGAAGCACGAATCGGCTCCGCCAAACAGATGGCATTGGCAGTAATGACCTGTGTTTTGTCTCCGGTTCCGCTTCTTGCACTGGGAGTACTGGCAGAAGAGACGAAAATCAGTATTTCAGAAAACCTGGCCGGAGGGGCAGGACTGATCATACTTTTACTCATGGTAGCGGCGGCCACTGCATTTTTCGTATTACACGGAATGAAGATGGAGAGATTCGAATACCTGGAAAAAGAACAGTTCTCGCTGGAATACGGTGTAGAAGGAATTGTGCGCAAACGCATGGCGGAATATGAAGGAACCTACCGAATCTGTACGATCGTCGGAATCGTTCTGTGCATTCTCAGTGCCGTCCCACTTTTTGCCGCACCGATCGTAACCGATCGGGATCTGGTATATATGTGGTGCGTGGTTGTGCTCCTTTGCATCGTATCTGTAGCAGTATTCTTATTTGTAGTCTCAGGACAGACGAGAGGTTGCTATCAGATGCTCCTTCAGGAAGGCGATTACACCTACGAAAAGAAAATGGAGCAAAAGAAAACAGCACGAATCAGCAGCATTTACTGGTGTGTTATAACAGCAATTTATCTGGGAATCAGTTTTTATACGAATGCATGGCACAGAACCTGGATCGTCTGGCCGTGTGCCGGAGTCCTGTATGCGGCTGTGATCGGAATCGCACTGATTGTGAAAGGTGATGAGAGAAAGAAATGTTGAGGTTGCGAAATTCCGCGACCTCATTTATAATAAAATCACTACAACAATAATAGGGAGGAAAACTTGTGAAGAACGAATTAGTAATTGTCCTCGATTTCGGCGGACAGTATAATCAGTTAATTGCAAGACGTGTCAGAGAGTGTAATGTATATTGTGAAGTTCATCCATATACTCTGAGCCTGGAAAAGATCAAGGAGATGAATCCGAAAGGAATCATTTTCACAGGCGGACCGAACAGCGTTTATGATGAAGCCTCACCACGTTATGAGAAAGCAATCCTGGAACTCGGCATCCCGGTGCTGGGTATCTGTTACGGCTCACAGCTTATGGCATATCTGATGGGCGGAAGCGTAGAAACTGCTCCGGTGAGCGAATATGGCAAAACAGAAGTAAAGGTAGATCCTACATCCGTTTTATTCAACGGAGTTTCTGAATCTACCATTTGTTGGATGAGTCACACCGACTACATTGCAAATGCACCGGAAGGATTCAGAATTACCGCAACAACGCCGGTATGTCCGGTGGCTGCAATGGAATGTGCAGAAAAGAAATTGTATGCAGTTCAGTTCCATCCGGAAGTTATGCATACCCAGGAAGGAACAAAGATGCTCTCCAATTTCGTTTATAAAGTGTGCGAATGCAAAGGAGACTGGCAGATGGGATCCTTCGTAGAGAAGACCATTCAGGATGTACGCGAAAAAGTCGGAGACGGAAAAGTGCTCTGCGCACTGTCCGGCGGAGTTGACTCTTCCGTGGCAGCCGTACTTCTGTCAAAAGCAGTCGGAAAGCAGCTCACCTGCGTATTCGTAGACCATGGCCTTCTGCGTAAAAATGAAGGCGACGAAGTAGAAGCCGTATTCGGGCCGGAAGGACCATACGACCTGAATTTCATCCGTGTAAACGCACAGGATCGTTTCTATGCAAAACTCGCCGGCGTAACCGAACCGGAAGCAAAGAGAAAGATTATCGGTGAAGAATTTATCCGCGTATTTGAAGAAGAAGCAAAGAAGATCGGTGCGGTAGACTTCCTCGTTCAGGGAACCATTTACCCGGATGTCATCGAATCCGGACTTGGAAAATCCGCAGTGATCAAGAGCCACCACAATGTAGGCGGACTTCCGGACTGCGTGGATTTCAAAGAGATCGTGGAACCGCTCAGACTTCTCTTCAAAGATGAAGTGCGCAAAGCCGGAAGAGAACTTGGAATTCCGGAATACCTTGTAAGCAGACAGCCATTCCCGGGACCGGGACTTGGAATCCGTATCATCGGGGAAGTAACGGCTGAGAAGGTGAAGATCGTTCAGGATGCAGATGCAATTTACCGGGAAGAGATTGCGAAGGCTGGTATTGATACCGGACTTGGACAGTATTTCGCGGCACTTACCAATATGAGATCTGTCGGAGTTATGGGAGATTTCAGAACGTATGACTATGCAGTGGCGCTTCGGGCTGTAAATACGAGTGACTTTATGACCGCTGAGGCGGCGGAAATTCCGTATGAAGTGCTAAATAAGTGCATGAACAGGATTATTAATGAGGTGAAAGGGGTTAATCGAGTCATGTACGATTTGACCTCGAAACCGCCGGGGACGATTGAGTTCGAATAGTAGGCGGTGGGCCAGAAAGCCTTATTTTACGGGGCTTCCGGGCTTCGGCCTTTGAAAATTGCATTTTTATTGCATTTTTCTAATTCACCTGCTTATGATACTCAGCTGTGAACTGATTGCTTGTGTAATCAGCCACACTTTCTGTTGCAGGTGTATAGGTAAGTTTTCCTGTCAGCTTCTTTGCTACTTCAAAGTTGCTGTTTGGATATAAATGCCCATAGGTTCCCAAAGTCGTTTGGATTTTTTCGTGTCCTAAACGGTCTTTGATAATTAATGGGTTTTCTCCCATGCTGATTAACAGGGAAGCGTGGGAATGCCGTAAGGCATGAATTTTAATACGGTGGACACCAGCAAGATTTGCCAGCTTTTCGAGGGCTCTTGGCAGAGTTGTCTTGCTGGTGGGCGTTCCGTTATAGCTTAATATAAAATTACATTTCGGTAGAACTTTCTGTTGAACTTCTTTCCATTCTTTCAGCTCTTTAAGCGTATCATCATCTATAACGATATCCCGTATACTAGCCTGCGTTTTTGTCTCTACAAATTTGTAGTCGGTCATGGTTTTGTAGTAAAGATTTTTGTTGATGCTGAGAATACCTGTTTCAAAATCAATATCTGACCATTGCAGAGCCGCAGCTTCTCCGATTCGCATTCCAGTCATAAATAACAACCAGTAAGAAATGAACAAGTAGTGTTCATAGTAATCTCCCTTATACAGTAGAGAAATGACTTTCTGGAATTCTTCCAGTGTCCAGAAATCAATTTTCGGTTTTCTGCTTTTGACATTTCCGATCATTCTGGCCGGATTTTTCTTTGCAAGTCCCAGAACGATAGCTCTGTCAAATGCGACTGCAAGCATTCCCTGTATAATCCTCACATAATTTGGGCTGTAGTTTTTTGCCAGTTTTAATTGCCAGTTTTGCACATGAATTGGCTCAATTTTGTCAGTATTCATCTTATAGAAATAGGCAAAGTGTTTTTCAATGGTAGCATACCTGTTCTTGTATGTACTTTCTTTTACCTGGGTTTTATACCAGGGAAGATAAATCTCCTGAATAAATTTTTTGAAAGTCACTTCCTCTTTCTTTTCCGTAAGTTCATCTGGTGTAGACAGAATAAGCTTTGAATATTCTGCCCGAGCCTCTTTCTTTGTTGCAAATCCACTGCGATACTTTTGTATTTGTTTCCCGGTTACAGGGTGTTTCCCTAAGTTCGCCCTGAAATAATAGGTTCCGTTAGTTGCTTTCTTGATTGGATCTTTTGCCATGGTTACACTCCTTCTCTAATGCAAGAAGTACACTTAGTTTTCAGTATCTGGCAAAGTGATTCCCAATAATTCCTCAACCGCTTCCTTTGGTACCCTGTCCAGTTTCTTTGATTGATAATAAGTATGGCCTTTGGCAATCATCAGCTTTTTCGCTTCCCGGATAATGTCTGCTGAAAAAGAAGGACCATAACCTAACTTTATCAAATCACTTTTTGTTACTGTAATCATTCTACTCCTTTCTATGGACAGGATAAAACTTCAATACCTGTCCATTATTATATCAAGTTTAGAGTAATTTTACTATTGTAAAATAGCCTGACGAAAAATGGTGTAAATCTCCCAGAAGCCAGTTCCTGCGCCCTTTCCGGCCACGTATAAGGCGTTACTATGTAATCTTAAAGCTGCAGGCACGCAATAAACGCAAGCACTATCTGCAGCACCTATATCAATCTCCTGAGAGGTGTATGTAATTATCAAAGTACAACTTGGGTCTTGCCCATTTACTTAGAAATAGTCATGGAATTTTAAATATTGGAAAAAAAGCAGAAAAAAAGCTGCCATAATACAGGCAGCCGATAAGACATTAAGAATGTTTTTCAGTTAATCGTTTGAGAATAGAGAGGATGGCCAGCATATCGTCTTCGTCCAATTGCTTTAATAATTCATTGGCTTTTTGATACAGAGGCAGATCATGAAGCCTTTCATCAAAGAATTCCTGAGGTGTGATTTCAAAATAGCGGCAAATTTCATAGAACTGGCTCATGGAAGGCAGAGAACGTCCGGAACTGATATTCTGGATGTAACTTTTATTTTTACCAAGATCAAGACTCATCTGGTATTCCGAAATATCTTTTTTTAAGCGCAGTTCGGTAATGCGTTCTGCAATAAATTTTTCATCCATCTGTCACACCTCCATTTTCCTTCATTTTAAACTATTTACGAAAGTGAAATTGCGGATTAAAATAGGTGTATTAAGGATATAAAGAACAATATTATTGATTGTAACCGTAATTTACGGATACAATACATTACATCAAGTAAAATGGTGAGCTTTTGGCGTGTTACAGACGTAAAAAGCAAGATAAAAAATGTGTTGCTTATATGATTTCGGGGTATGATGTAATAGAGGTGAGTCAGATGAAAGTAATCGGAACAGAACAGGAAATCAAATGGATTAAAGAAGCCTTGCAGAATAACTGTGAGGGATGTCCCCTTTCTGCATTGTGTGCAGGAGCTGCTAAGAAAGACAGTGAGCAGTACGGAAAGGTAAAACAAACATGTAAAGAATTCCTGGGTGAGCATATTGTTTTTATCACAGAAAACAATATATAGTATATATAGAATTGACACAAACAATATCTTGTGCTACTATACTGATATAGTTTATTTTTTATGCATTCCCTTGTAGGGAAGTTCTGGGATTGTGCGAATCCCGGAATCAACAGGCAGACAAAAACTTCCTGTCTGGCATAAGCTGTTTATGTTTGTATAAAGTGTCACTATGCGGTGTGTATCGCAGTAGTGATGCTTTTTGTTTTATTAGGTAAAATACCAGAGATTTAGGAATGAATGGAGAAATACTCTTTTCATTCCTTTTTTTTGTTTAATGGCAGATGGAGCAGCCACAATCAGCTTTGAGCTGTTTATGGATAAAACTTATTTTAAGAAAGGTGGAAAGACACATGAATGAAACAAGAATTTTTGCAGATGCGTATCAGACGACGTTTGCAGACCCAAAGGAGATGCTGGAATTTTTGGCACAGAGAGCAAAAGAATCATCCTGGATCCGTAAGCCTACAAGAACACTGCGACTGGTTCCGGCTATTCAGGAAGCGGGTAAAATGAAGGACACAGTAGGAAAGAATTGGGAGGAGATTCTGGAGGATACTGAGAATAATACCCAGCTTGCCTTAAAAATTAAGGGTGAGACCTATCCGGTGCGTACCTGTGCAATCCGGACAATTCTGGATCGGGCAGGAATTTCTGGCTCGGGGCTTAGGAAACTGGAAACAGCAAATTATACGAAGGTAGTGAATTATTGCCTGAAGGTAGCGAAAGGGGATGCTCTGATTAAGATTGCAGATGGAAAAGTATCTGCAGTTCACGGCGGAGATCACCACGATTACAGCATATTGGATATGCGGGCAGTATTTGAAATGACCATGCAGTTTCTGAATACCAATTTTCCGGGAAACAGTTACGTGGAAGGTTCCGGAATGTTCGATCATTCCATTGTTTCCGCAATGTGGGAACTTGGTGGAAATCAGGAACTTCTGGATACTTACAGGGAGGCTTTAAGTGATCATGGCATCAGCGATAATATCATTGCACCCGCTGTAAGGCTTACGACATCAGATGTTGCAGTAAGCGGTGCAAATCTGTATCCGATGCTGACCTGCTCCAGCAGTGGCAGGACGATCAGTCTTGGCAGTCCAATTAAACTGGCGCATACCGGCGGTGCTGATATGACACAGTTTCTGGCAAATTTAAGAATGCTCTGTTCCAGATATCAGGATGCGATTTCAGATATAACAAAATTGATGGATATTGAAATCCGTCATCCGCTGAATTGTATTCGTTTATTGATGAAACGCCTGGGAATCCGAAAAAAATTGATCAATGATGTGGCGGAAATGTTCGAGTTCCAGAAAGGAAACGGACCCTGTACTGCACATGACCTTTATTTTGCAATGAACGAAGCATCGTTTTTTGCAGCCTGTGAAGGGATGCAGGGAGCAGCAATCATTAATCTGGAAGAACAGATTACCCGTGCATTGGCTTTAGACTGGAAAGAGTTTGATGTAGGTGGAGCAATCAAATGGTAAGGTAATAAGAAAAATCAGAAGGAGGGAATAAAGAATGACAGGACTGAATTTGAATTATGAACCGGAGATTGTAGTGGATATCAGTGAACTTACGAGAGAGGAATGGCTTGATTACCGTAAAAAGGGAATTGGCGGCAGCGATGTAGCCGCCATCATGGGAATCTCCCCGTTTGCGACGATCCGGGATCTATATAACAACAAGGTGGGAATACTGCCTGCTATCCCGAAGGAAGAAGAAAGTAACTGGGTTGCAAAGGAAGTCGGACATCGGCTGGAAGATCTTGTAGCAGAGATTTTTGTCAGAAAGACAGGACTGAAGGTATTTCCGGTAAGAAAAATGTTCCGGCATCCCCTGTATCCGTTCATGCTTGCAGATGTGGATTTTTTTATTTTATTTCCCGATGGTACATACGGAATTCTTGAATGTAAGACCTGTAATTACAATGCAAGTAAGAAATGGGATGATGATGCAATTCCGGATAATTATGTGCTCCAGGTCAAACATTATCTGTCGGTCATGAACATGCAGAAAGCTTATATTGCATGTCTGTATGGGAATAATGAAGACGAATTTGTATTCCGCTATCTGGAGCGTGATCTGATGGATGAAGAAGACATCATAGAACAGGAAGTATTCTTCTGGGAGGAATATGTTGAAAAACATGTGGAACCACCGTATAACGGAAAGACAGACCTCATTTTAGATAGTATTCGGAGATCTGTGGGATATGCGGACATTAGTCTCCCGGAAATCGAATTATCATGTCTGGAATCTAAAAATCTTGAAAGATATCTTGCTTTAGCAGAAGAAAAATCCCAAATTGAAAAAAGAAAAAAAGAGATCGAATCGGAGCAGCGTGCGATCAGCGTCCCTTTTGTGGAGCAGTTAGGAGCCAGATGCAAAGCTATTTTAAAGGATGGTACGAATTGTTACCGGATTACGTATAATCCTACAAAACGTACACAGATCGGAAAAGCGCAGATGGAGAAGCTGAAGATTCAGCATCCTGATATTTATGAAGAATATGCGAAGACAACTGAGAGCAGGACATTTCGTATAAAGAAGGAGGCTGCATAATGTTTTCAAATTCAAACTGGAGGGATGTGGAAGATGCGATGCAGATATGTGAATAAGATCTATATGAATGAAGGAAATGGTTTTACTGTGGCACTCTATTGTACCCAGGATACGTCCGTACCATTGTCAGCCAGGGACCGGTATCTGGCATCCCGAAAGATGATTGGGTTTACTGCCGTTGGATACAATTTGCCTCTTACAGATCAGATTGAACTGGAAATGGAAGGATCTTGGGAAAACGGAAGTCATGGTCTACAGTATAAAGTGGAATCCTTTATGGAAATTGTTCCAAGGACGAAAGAAGGAATCATAGGATATTTAGCATCTGGTGCAATAAAAGGCGTCAGACAGAGGACAGCGGAAGCCATCTATCGTCAATTTGGTCTGGATACGCTGGAAGTCATTGAGAAAACACCGGAGAAACTGCTTTCGATTCCAGGAATTTCAGAAAAGAAACTCCGTGGGATTATGGATTCCTTTGGGAAGAACCAGGTGTTTCGGGAGCTGATGACCTTTCTGGCTCCTTACAAAGTGACACCAAAGAAAGTGAATCTGATCCTACAGACATTTAAAGATGAATCCGTGGATATCATCCGGAAACGCCCATATATGTTATGTGCAGTCAAGGGATTTGGATTCCTGACAGTGGATAACATTGGCAGGGCACTCGGAAAGACTCTGAATGATCCCATGCGTATTTCAGGGTGCATCAGTTACGTGCTAAGTGAGGCTATGAAGGAAGGGCATCTTTATCTGGAACAGGAGATTCTAACAGAACAGGTACTGGAAGTGTTGAATAAAGATCTGACTTTTCAGGCAGTGACCGTTCAGGATGTGAGCAATGTACTCTACCGTCTGGTTATGCAGAACAGCATTGTGTTGGATGATGAAAAGGTTTATACCTTCCGCCAGTTTGAAGCAGAGGAGCAGACCGCAGCCATGATAGCAAGGCGGATTCTTTATCCTATGGAATCGCTTGATGTGGAGACTGAACTTGTACAGGCGCAGAAAGTTCTGAGAATTACACTGTCAGAAAAGCAGAAACAGGCGGTCCGGATGGTGTTTGCGAATCCCATCAGCATCATTACAGGAGGTCCGGGTACCGGAAAGACAACTGTTTTAAAGGTGATCCTCTATATCCATGGCATGAAATGTAAGTCTGAAGTGCAGTTAATGGCACCGACCGGCAGAGCTGCAAGACGGATGGCAGAAAGTACGGGTAACCAGAACGCCTCGACCATGCATATGGCAATGGGGCTTCTGGGAGAAGATTATACGGCTGAGTTTGCCTATCTGGAGGCAGGGTTTGTCAATGTGGATGAAACATCCATGGTGGATATGCGGCTGGCTTATGAATTCTTCCAGAGAGTCAAAGGAAATACAAGAATCCTTCTCGTGGGGGATGTGGACCAGCTTCCTTCGGTGGGAGCCGGTGATGTATTTTGTCAGCTTATCCAATGTGGGCTGATACCGGTCACAATGCTTGACCTTGTGTATCGTCAGGGTGCCACAAGCAACATACCAGTGAATGCAAAGCTGATGCAGGAGGGAAAAACCAACCTGATTCTGGGTGATGATTTTGTGTTTGTGCCCTGCAAAGGGACAGAAGAAACTGCAGATACCGTAAAGAGACTCTATCAGGAGGAAGTCATCCGAAATGGTCACGACAAGGTGCAGATCCTGACACCTTTCCGGGTAAGAACTGCAGCTGGTGTGGTGGAACTGAACCGCACACTGGAGGATATCATCAATCCACCAGTCAGTGGAAAGAAGGAACTTGTGATTGGAAAAGACGTATTTCGGGTTGGGGATAAGATCATACAGAATAAAAATACTGCTCTTATCAGCAACGGAGATATGGGAACCATTCTGGATTTTTATGAAGACGAGGAAGGCAACCCCAAGATCAGTATCCAATTTACGGAGAACCGGATGATAGAGTATGAGCTGGAGCAGATGGAAATGATTGAACATGCAAATGCGATTACGGTTCACAAATCACAGGGATCAGAGTGCCCGGTGGTAATAATTCCATGGGTGAAGGCATTCTATGTTATGCTGAAACGCAATATTCTCTATACTGCAGTTACCAGGGCAAAGTCCAAAGTGTATCTGGTCGGGGATTGGAACGCAGTATGTCAGGCGATTCATACTGATGACAGTGGAAAGAGAAATACAGTGCTTGCAGAGAGAATCTGTAGCTATTATGACCAGTATCAAAGCCGGAATAAGCCTGCGCAGGAAATAGAACAGTTAAAACTTGCAGTATGAAAATTTGAAGAAATATTACAATCTCAGAGAAATGCAGACTATTACTCTATGTAGGGTTTTCGTCTGCTTTTATTTTGAACAGAAATCGAAAGGAGCAGAACGAATGAAATCAATCTTATATGACAAATCAGAAGCTGTTGCAGCACTCAACCGGGTGGAAGGATTTAATCCTGTGGAACTTGCAAGAAGACTGGAAAAGGAAGGACAGGAAGACCAGCTGTATCTGGATGTGAAATACCGGAAACTCTGGTTCCGTCTGGTATATCCCATGGGAAAGATTATTAGTATTGTCCGCAGTTTTTCAGAAAATGCAGCTTTGGTGGAAGCGAGAATTTATCTGGATAAGTGTGACGCAGAGGATAACTTTATTGCTAATGCGTTTTCACAGAAATTCCGGTCAGAGGATCCGAATTTTGGAGCGAAATTTCTGGAACTTGCGGAAACGGCTGCTGTCGGACGGGCACTGTCAGATGCCGGGTTTGGACTTCAGTTTGCGGATGTAGGTGAAGAAAATGATCCGGAACAGGTGGATGCCGGGATTCAGATTCCGCAGTCATCTCAAAATTCAGGAACTGTGCAGAGTCCTTATAGCGGGAATCGGGCTGATTATCAATCGACTGAAAATACGTATCAACAGCCTGAAAGGCAGATGACGGGTGGTTCCATTCCGCCGATGCAGCTACAGTCTGGCATGATGGGACAGTTCTTCCAACAGGCACAGGCAAATGGCTCCATCATCGGTCAGCCATCCATGCAAAATACCTATGGCCAGCAGCCGGGAATGAATTCCATGGCGACAGGTACAGTGGGAATTGCGCTAGACGGTTCCCTACCGGTAGAAGAACTTCTGCAGCATATGACTTATGAGCAGGCGGTGCAGGTTGAGATTCCGGGCAAAGGGAAATATGGCGGCAAGACTATGGGCCAGGTGGCAAAAGAAAGTCCGCAAAGTCTGGACTGGTTTGCCAGAAGTTATTCCGGAAATAACAATGCGGTTCCGGCTGCAGCTAAATTTTTGTTAAATAAAGCATTACCAATGGCAGGATAGTGGATTCTGCCTGTTAAGACCCACAGTCAGCTATCTGGCTGCAGGGGAAAGGAGGCTTGAATATGGATGTATGACATGTCAGGGTTTGATTACGATATCCGCGATGTGGTGCGTGTACTGAATCTGCAGGTGCGTCGGAAAAATCCCAGTTCCTATGATGTGGACTGTCCTTTCTGCAACCATAAAACGGGAAAGATGAATGTCAATATCAGGAAAAACGTCTTCCGTTGTAATTATTGCAATGAGCAGGGGGGAATGTTGGATTTATACGCCAAATTATATGGACTCTCCAAGGCAGAAGCAAATCGGCAGATCCGGGAGGCATTAAACCTGGGACAATACCGGGATGATTATAAGATTCCGGAGAAAAAGCCGGAGCCTGAGATTCCCGAAAATAGTGACCGTGCATCGGATGCGGAAATCAACCATACCTATTCCATGCTGCTTTCCTATCTTACGTTATCAGAAAAGCACAGGGAAGACTTGCTGGCGAGAGGGCTTACGGACGAGCAGATCGAGATGCAAAGATATCGGAGCGTTCCTCTCTTTGGATTAAAAAGTCTGACCAGGAAACTACAGGAAAAAGGATGTATGGTAGAGGGAGTGCCGGGATTTTATCAGGATCAGGATGGAAAATGGACGATTCATTTTTCAGCAAAGAATTCCGGATTCCTGATCCCGATTCTTTCCATGGAAGGTCTGATCCAGGGATTTCAGATCCGGCTGGATCATGTGACAGATTCCAGAAAGTATATCTGGTTTTCTAGTGTAAATTACCAATATGGAGTCTCATCTGGCAGCCCGGTTCATGTAATCGGGAATTTGGATGCGAAAGAAGTGTATGTGACAGAAGGCGCTTTAAAAGGAACCATTGCTCATTATCTATCCGGAGCTACGTTCTTATGTATGCCCGGAGTGAACCAACAGCGGAATCTTCGCCCAATTTTGGAGAGCCTTTCCAAAAGAAATCTTCAGCTTGTGTATGAGACTTATGACATGGACAAGAAGATGCCGGTTGTCTGTGATAGACAGTATAGTAAATGCAGCGAATGCACGCAGAGTAACAGGATTGGAGAGTGTCCTTATAAGGTAAAAAAAAGGGAAATCATTCAAAGTGGGTGCAGGAAACTGTACGAACTTTGCAGGGAATGCTCATTACCGGTGAAGCGCATGCTTTGGAATACGGATGAAAACAAAGAATGGCGTGGACAAATCAAAGGAATTGATGATCTATATTATGATTTGTACATAAATCAGACAGATAAAATGTCTCAAAGATTATAGAAACTGGAGGACCGGAGTATTCTGCTCTGGTCTTTCTTGAAAGGAGAAGATTTATGAAAGGCAAAAGAAATGTACCACTACTGTTTATGATGATTGCATCGTTCATTATATTTATATTTGCCGTAGGCAAATTAATAGGAATTTTTCTGGAGTATCAGAAAGGCGATCGTACGTATGAAGAAATTATGGAGTACGTACAGGATCCAGAAACAGATGAGCAGGGTAAAAATGATCCGGATCCAGAAGATGATTCAGGATTTACGTTCCTTCAGGTAGATTTTGAAGGATTAAAGGCTCAGAATCCGGATGTGGTAGCATGGATCCAGATACCGGCACTGGACATTAGTTATCCGGTTGTGCAGGGAAAGGACAATTCTTACTATCTGCATCATATGTTTGATGGGAAGGAAAACAAGAATGGCAGTATCTTTATCGACTATCATAACCAGCCGGAGTTTACGGACAGTAATACGATTGTGTATGGGCATAATATGAAGAATGGAAGTATGTTCGGAACGTTGGACAGATATCAGGAAAAATCGTTATTTGAGAAGTATCCTTGCTTTTATATCTATCTTCCGGACGGCATCTTAGAGTACCGGATCGTATCCAGCTATGCGGGAATGACAGGAAGTGTGGGTTTCACTTACCGATTTCCAGAACTGGAAGATTATCAAGACTTTTTGGAAAAGATTATATCCTACGCTGCCTATGATACAGGAACGGAAGTTACGGATACGGATCATATCGTTACGCTTTCTACCTGTGTCAACTCGGATCGAAATTATCGATACCTGGTGCATGGAAAACTGGAGAGGAACATAAAGATGTATAATGAATGAAGGCATCGGCAGCTATTGCTGGTGCCTTTTCACATTTTTTGAGGGTGTGGTTGCGTTTTACGTAGGTAGTACGTACAGAGTAAGTAGAAAGAAAAAAAGGAGTGATCATTTATGATTAAGAAATTAAGAGTAGCCGTAGATCAGGGCAACCGTAATATGAAGACCTGTAATCATGTATTCACGACAGGACTGACAGAAATGGATAAGAAGCCTGCTAGGGGCGAGGTATATCTGCGGTATCAGGACAAGTATTATACGCTCAGCGAACGCCGTATCCCATATCAAAGGGATAAGACTTCAGACTCCCGATTTTTTGTGCTTACATTATTTGCAATTGCTATGGAATTGGAAGACAAGACACAAATTCAGCCAGATGATGTGATTCAGATTGAACTTCCAATCGGACTTCCGCCAAAGCATTACAAGGAGCTGTATGACAGGTATGAAAAATATTTTAAGGGTGATGGAAAAGTGTTTCAGGTGGAATACTGTGGAAAGGAATATCATCTGTGTATGAAAGATGTGAGGGCTTTTGTGCAGGATTTAGCTGCCATGATGACAAAAATGGATAAGATTGGGGAAGCCCCGAAAGCAGTAGGAATTGATATTGGGGGATTTACAACAGATTATCTGCTATTAAGAAGAGGAAAGCCAGATATGGATTACTGTGATTCATTGGAAAAGGGCATCATTACTATGTGTAATGAGATCATTTCCAAAGTCAACAGTGAATATGACATGCTGCTGGAAGAAATAGATGTGGAAAGTATCATTCGTGGGAAAACAGAGTTTTATGATGAGTATGTAGTCCGGGCGGTTGAGAATATGGTACAGGACTATGTCACAGATCTTCTGAATAGTATTCGTGAACGAGGTGTGGATACGAAATCTGCTTATACCGTTTTCATTGGCGGCGGCTCTATTCTGCTCAGGCGATTTTTAGAGAAATCAGACCGTTTGGGACGTTATCTGTTCATTGATGACCTACGTGCCAATGCAAAAGGGTATGATCTTCTGTATCGTATGTATGAAAGCAGCAAATAGAATGGGAAGTGATTGTTGTGACAAAAAAGAACCCCAATAAATTCACGATTGGATTTAAGAAGAATAATGCTTCCCATCAAAAAGTCGTTGAGATTTTAAATAATACGGAAGATAAGGCGGATTTCATTGCCAGCGCAGTACTTCATTATCTTGGCGAGGGAAAAGAAACTGATTCTTTGAATCCGGACAAGTCTTTCCTACTGCCATTGATTAAAACAATTGTAAAGAAAGAGATTCAAGAAGCAATCTCGGAAAAGAAATATGTCACTGAAGAAAGGGCAGCTCCGGATGAGAAAGTCATGGATCTGTCTGGTTCAGAAGAGGAACCGATTGTTCTTGATGATCATATTATAAGAAATATTTCAAATGCATTGGATGCATTCCGAGGTATATAGAAAAGAAGCAGCCCTTGATTGGGCTGCTTCGAATTTTGTCGAAAAGTTTTTCAATTCATAAGTCATTCATAACTGGCTCATAAGTCGCTCATAAATGGCCATTCTATAATCAAACAATGGTGAAGTGGAGAATGAAAAGAATTACTTTTGTTTTCGGAGACCTTCAAGGAGTCCACGGAGCGTATGTAAAGCCAGTTGTTTTTCTTCATCTGTACAATCATTTAATTCATAAATGATCTGTTCGATATAAGGATCTGCAGGTGGATTGTCGTGGAAGATGACGGAATCAAGCGAAATATTCAAGTATTTGGCTAATAGACTCAGAGTTTCAAGTCTGGGGTTAGCATTATAGTTTTCAATATCGGATATTGTGCGTAGCGAAACGTGCACATTCTCAGCTAGAGTATTCTGTGAAAGATTTCTGCGAAGGCGCTCTTCTTTGACCAGATCTCCGAGCAATTTCTTAACCATCATTTTCATCACCTCACTTAATGCATATATTTTACTCTAGTTCGGCAGTATATGAAATGTGTTATGCTGCGTGAACTAGAGCGATATAATGCGTGAAGTGAATAGAGAATAAGAATGTTATTTGGGAGAAGAGTCTGATTGAGTTACACAGATCGGTATAGACATAGCAAGAATTTATTAAAAAAATCTTATACCAATATGTGGAACACCCTTCTGGTGAGTATGCGGAATATGCGTTAATAACATGTGGTTTAGCACATAAAATAGTATGGATAATATGGAAAGTCGAATTAGGTAATAGCCAATTCGACTTTCTTTTTGTTTGTCGAATATTATCGAACAATGGAATTCGGTGTCGGTCCCCGCCTTCTGGGATTTCAAAAGAAAAATGAAATCAGAATACAGGAGGATAAATAAATGGATGAACATACTTATACTGGTTCGAAAATAAAAAACCAATTTACTGCATACATACTGGCACAGATCCGGGGAACCAGACAAAATTATTTGAGAAAAATGCTGAGGATTAACAGTAATGAAATGCCGGCAGAGAATCTGATAATGGAAGAAAATAGCATTTTGGTAGAAGAGAGTCTGGAGATGGAATATCGTGAAGAACTGTTAATGAGAGAGGTAGATGGGTGCTATCCTGAATGGGACGAGATGAGGGATCAAAAACTTGTCGAGGCATTACTCTTATTGCGCGAGGATGAGAGAAAACTGATCTATCAGCATGTGTTTGAAGAACGGACGTTTGATGATATAAGCCAGATTAATGGTTTGCCACCTTACAAGGTGAAAGGAATTTATTATTATGCAATCCGTAAGATTAGAAAATGGATGGGAGGTGAAAAATCATGAATTTTGAGGAGGTGCTATTTCGAGCACAGATGGGAGATCAGGAGGCAATATTGCAGATACTGGAAATGTTTCGGCCTCTATTAATAAAAAACTCTTTGATTAATGGAAGATTTGATGAGGATTTGTATCAGGAGTTGAGAATTGAAGTACTGAAGTGTATTAGGACATATCACGAATTGGTGTAAAGAGATATTCGTTGAAATGTGCCACATTAACATGATAAACCTATTGACTTGATAGGGATTAGATGGTAATATGCGTGCCATAAAAATGCAAAGGAAAAAGGTCACGATAAAAGCTGTTGTAAGAACTAATACATTCTCTCAGATATGAGTTCAAGCAGACCCAAAAGAAAAATGTTCCGGTAATCAGCTGGATGCAAGTGTATTCTGCATTGCTAATATCTGTCAGACTAGGATGTGTCCTCTGGCAAAGGTCATGAGGCGGGAACTGAAGAAACATGGCATAAGAAAACTGAAAGTCGTGTGTTCTGAGGAAAATCCGAGACGACTGCTGGAGGATATGTCCATTAGCTGCAGAACTCATTTCAACTGTTCATCGGAAGAACAGCATAAATATATCGAGAGAAGAGACCTTTCAGGCAGTGTGGCAGTTGTCCCGATAGTCGTCGGACTGATCCTAGTGGAGAAGTGATAAAAAACCTTGCTAGAAATTATGAGGATTAGAATTATGTGGGAAATTACAGTAGAAGAACTAGAGAAGATAGAATCTAATCAAAGGATTGTTGTAGATATTCGTCCAAATGAGCAGTTTCAAAGGGGAACGTTCCCGGGAGCAGTGAATATCCCGATGGATGAATGGGAAGCACATAAAAAGGAACTGGACGTGACCAAAACCATCTATCTGATCTGTCATACTGGGGACAGAAGTCAGGAATATGTACAAGAACTGGTGAATGAGGGCTATCGTGCAGTTAATGTGGAGGGTGGCTATCGTGCTTACTTGCGTTTGTCTCTATCCAGATTCATGCAGGAGGATTCTCAGAAAGAAAAAGAGAAGAAGAAAGAAGAGATCGAACGCAGCATTATCAAAAAATATCGGCGAACAATCTGGCGGGCTTTTACCAAGGCTTTGAATGAATATCAATTGATTCAGGAAGGGGATCGGGTGGCAGTCTGTATTTCTGGAGGTAAGGATTCCATGCTTCTTGCAAAATTAATACAAGAACTGAAAAAACATGGCGAGATCAATTTTGATGCAACATTCTTGATTATGAATCCTGGATATAATAAAGATAACTGGAAAATAATTCAAGATAATGCAAAACTTCTTGGTATACCGCTTACTGTATTTGAGACAAATATTTTTGATACGGTGGCAACTATTGATAGGAATCCGTGCTATCTTTGCGCAAGGATGCGAAGAGGATATTTGTATTCAAAGGCAAAGGAGCTGGGATGTAATAAGATTGCTCTGGGACACCATTTTGATGATGTAATCGAGACAATCCTGATGGGCATGCTGTACAGTGGAAAGATTGAAACTATGTTGCCAAAACTTCATAGTCAGAATTTTGAAGGAATGGAATTAATACGTCCATTGTACCTCGTGAGGGAAGACGCAATTCAATCCTGGAGGGATTCCAATGGATTATATTTTATTCAATGCGCCTGTCGTTTTACAGAAAATTGTGTAAGTTGCGGAGGCGGAAGAGGATCTAAGAGAGATGAGATGAAGAAACTGATTGCGCAGTTTCGAAAAACCAGTGATGTAATGGATGTTAATATTTTTAATAGTGTAAAGAATATTAATTTGAGGAAAGTAATCGGATACCAGATGGATGGTGCGAAATATAATTTTCTGGATGATTATACTTGTAGTAAAAGTAACGAGTGAAGTAGATAGGTGACGGGTATGGTAGTAATAGATAAATTTCTAGAACAGCACAGTCTTACAGAGGAAGAGTATATTAAGCTACTTGAATATTGGAACGATGAAGTAGTATTTGCTAGGCTTAAAGATGAAGCGGTCCAGATTAGAAAAACATATTATGGAAATAAGGTACATACCAGAGGGGTGATAGAATTTACCAATTACTGTAGGAATAACTGCTACTATTGTGGTATTCGGAGAGATAATTGTAATATCATACGGTATCGCCTTACTAAGGAAGAGATTCTTGCATGCTGTCAGAGCGGTTATGCTCTCGGGTATCGCACGTTTGTATTGCAGGGCGGAGAAGATCCGTGGTATAAAGATGCGTATATAGTAGAAATTATTCAAGATATTAAAAAACAATTTCCAGAATGTGCTGTTACTTTATCTATCGGAGAAAAATCATATGAGAGTTATCGAAAATTTCGTCATGCAGGAGCAGATCGATATCTGCTACGGCATGAGACAGCGGATAAAGAATTGTATCATTTACTGCATCCTACATCCATGAGCAATAAGAATAGAAAACAATGCCTATATAATTTGAAAGAACTTGGATATCAGGTAGGAGCTGGTTTTATGGTGGGAATTCCAGGACAGACAATGTCTCACCTTGCAAAAGATTTGGTGTTTTTGCAGGAACTTCATCCCGAAATGGTGGGGATTGGTCCATTTATTCCTCATCATGATACAATATATGATAGCGAAACAGTAGGAAGCTTCCAAATGACATTGTTTCTGTTGGCAGTTATCCGAATTATGTTTCCCAAGATTCTCCTTCCGGCAACTACCGCATTGGGGACGGTGGATCCGCTGGGAAGAGAGAAGGGACTTGCTGTCGGAGCGAATGTAGTGATGCCTAACTTGTCACCGATAGAGAAACGTAAGTTGTATGAATTGTACGATAATAAGATTTGTACTGGTGATGAAGCGGCTGAGTGTAGACAGTGTCTCCAAAAGAGAGTAGAGAGCGTCGGATACCGTTTGGTAGAAGAGCGGGGAGATGCGATTGGATAATAGGTAAAGAGCTTAATTATAGTTTTGTTGATAGAAAGAATAATCGTTGATTAAATAAATAAGATACCAGAGGAGCAATCTTCTGGTATTCTACTTTGTTCCTTTCAAAAAATGTGCAGATTCCGGGCAAGTGATTTCCATTATTTTCTCTATCGTCAGATGTAGAAGATGGCTTTGCTCTGTATCCGCAGCTTTATAATATACTTCTTTTCCATCTCGCCTGCTGACAATCAATCCTTTGTCTTTTAGCTGGCGCAGGTGATGCGATACTGCTGGACTTGTCATATCAACCAGTGCAGAGATATTGATAACACATTCTTCGCAGTGACATAACAACCAGTAAATACGAATTCTGCTGCTATCCCCAAGTAGCTTAAACATATCTGCAACAGTTTGAAAAGTATCTGTTTTATCTAATGTTGTTTTCAACTGAGTTACTTCTTGATTATTATGATGATGGTGAGGCAAAATATCTGCAGACATTACAATGACTCCTTTCGTTTCTTATCTGTGTGCAAGTAGATTCTACCATATTCAAATCAATTAAACAAGTGCTTAAATTTTGAATAGAATAGCCCAAATGGAAATTATATTCGCCCAAATGGAAGGTTTATTATGTTACACTATTGACTTGTATTTGCCAGAATTATATAGTGAAGTAACGTTAGTTAAAAGGTTGTTTAATTGTTCATGCGAACTCCAAAAAGAACTCGTTTAGAATGTCACGATGAACAAAGGATGCATTTGTCAGAAAAATACAACAAAAAAGCAATCATTGAATTAGTGTACTGGGAATATGTTACATTTTAGTTTTTGAAGAAAAGGGAGGGGAATAAGAAAATGAAGAATGGGCTAATGCCACAAGCTATGTGGCGGTGCTTTCAGGGTTCTTTTATGCGAGAAATGTATCGTATGAGCAAAGAGAATCCACGAAAAGTAATGGCAAAGGCCAGGAAATGCTATCAGAATATTTTAGTAGATATACCAGAATTTGAAAAAGGAGATCCTTTTCTTACGAATATTTTGAGTGCAGCAATGCTGGCATCGGTATATCTGGAATTGGAAGAGAAACCAAACCTTGAACAAGTTACCGACTTTTATCATCATGCCATGACCAACAATATGATTATGAAGTGTTTCCTTAAATTGGGTAGCAAGTACACGCCAAAAGCGCAGGCAAAGTTGAAACGACAAGGTGAGGAAAGTGTGAGGCGGTCAGAAAGAAATCCTTATACATGGTGTTTTCGTTACGAAACGGGGAGGAACATTAACTGTTACTCAGCTATTTTTACCCACTGTGGTATATTGTACTTGTTGAAGCTGTTGGATATACCAGAGATTTGCCCGGCAATGTGTACTTATGATTATGATATGGCAGAATTAAGTGGTAGTACATTTATTCGTAAATTCACACTAGCTGGTGGAGAACCATGCTGCGACTGCCATTGGACAAGAAAATCCTAAAAAAGTATTTATTGTAATAAAGAGTTCTCAAGGTAGATTTTCACAATATGAAATTTTGCCTTTCGGTGTGATGTTTGCTTTCTATCGCTATGTTTGCCCTTGGTATTTTGTTAACAGGCTGTTTTTTCATCGAAGTATTTGCAACCTGGGCAATTAGCTTTGGCATCATTTCCCTCGGTGCAATTGCAATCGGCGATTTTCCTGCTGTGGGTGCATTATCTGTTGGTAAATACTTCGCTCTCGGTGACAATGCATGGGCAATGATTGCCATAGGCGATACGGAGGTCGTCGGAAGTGCGTTTCAAAAAATCGGTGAAATTTCTACATAGGATATTACCTATGTAAAACAATCGCTCAATACGATTGTTCCGACTTACCTCTCGTGGGCAAAAGAAAAATGTTATGCCAGGAGCTTGGCATTACCATATCCGAGTTAATGAATGGTAAAGCGGATAGTAGTATTCGAGAGTTTAGCGAAGAACAAATATTAGACATGATTGGGTGGATACAGTAGCTAGAAAACAGGAAATGTACATATTTGGTATACTGTTGATAGTAATGGGAATCGCATTGTTCGCTTTTTCCAGGTTGTTTGGCGGAACAGATTTTCTGTCCAGATTAATGGCAGGGATATCTGTTGGAGAGATGTCTGTTGGAGTATATATCATTGGTCGTTCACTCGCAAAATAATAGATATATTGCTTGCTACGCTAAGTAGCATAATCAGAATTAAGTAAACTGGTCAAAAATTAGAGAGGTTTTTGTGCGATGAAATTACTTGTTTATGGAGCTGGCGTTATCGGGTGTTTATATGCGGCATTGTTCAGTGATGCCGGACACCATGTTTGCATATACGCAAGAGGACAGCGGCTGGAAATTCTAAAGAAAAATGGATTGCTGTACTCTAAGGATAATAGCATTCTGAAAGCGGAATTAACGATCATTGATAAATTGGAAGATGACGATTTATATGACTTTATTTTTTTGCCTGTCAGAGAAAATCAAGTCTATATTGCATTAAGGGAGCTAAAGAATAATTGTAGCCCTAATATTGTTACAATGGTCAACACACTGGAACCATATAGTAATTGGGAAGAAATTTGTGGAAAAGGCAGAATTGTTCCTGCGTTTCCGGGGGCGGGCGGAAGTTTTGATGAAAATGTGCTTCACGCAGCTCTTACTCCGAGGCTTATTCAGAAAACAACTTTTGCTGAGATTTCGGGAGAAAAAACGGAAAGATTGTTGAAATTGGCATCTCTCTTTAAGCAAGCTAATATACCGTATCAGATTGTTCAGGATATGCATGCCTGGCAATTGAGTCACTTGGCAATGGTTGTACCTATTGCGGATGCTTATTATATGGCAGACAACCCAGAAAAGGCGGGGTATGACGGAAAAGTGATGCTCTATACTGCAAAACAAATGCAGCGTAATTTTTCAGCACTTCATAAATTGGGAATAGAATTATCTCCGCCCAAAATGAATTTCTTTCGTCTTGCACCGGTTTCTATATTGAGCATGGGATTGAGTTTCGTGTTCAGAAGCAAATTTGGAAATATGTTCATGTATCAACATTCAATGAAAGCGCCAGATGAGATGAGGCAGCTACATGAACAGTTTTATAGATATATTAAAAGCAGTTTAGCATAAATTAAATATTGCGATAGAATCCATATGTTTTAGTCATGGAAATATTTCGAGGATGGAAATCCATAATAAAATCCCAGAGGATATTCTGGGATTTTATTTAGTTTGGATAGATCATTTTAAGAGTCTTTTTCGTAATTACCATATTATCCTCATAATTTCCCCATAATATTCCCACATTCATTATTTATACTATTTTTACACTTCACGAATGCTTACAGGAGGGATTGAAATGGAGGATAAGGAGAGAAATCCAGACATTCAGGAGAACAGCAATAATCAAGAGATAAAAAAAAGTAATTTGGATGAAAATAATGAGGAATCGGTAGTTTCTGATTTATTACATGTTCTTGGAATCAAGAAAAAATCTAAAGAACAAGGGAAAGAACAGGCAGAGAAAATATATGACGATATTACAAATAGAAATGAAGAAAAAAACTTTCAGAGAAATCAGGAGGATACGCCGCTTCAGATAGAAAATATTAATCTTGAAGAGATAGAGCAGGTACTATCTGATTCATTAGATGATTTTGAATTAAATAAAACGCCAACCAAACGCAATACAAGGTGGAAGATTATAGGAATAGCAGTGACTATATTTTGGGTCGTTGGTGGACTTGTGTGGAAGTTCCTTCCGGATTTAGTTGAGTCTCGACCTCCAAAACCTGACGTGGTGGGTTCATATAACGGTAACAATATAACTATTGATCAGTTGAATCAATTTATTGAAGTTGAATCAGCAAAAGAACAGGAACATATTTTTTGCCCAACTCATGGATATGATCATTCAAAATGCGATTCCACAGAGGAATGCGAAGTTCATCCTATTGATTCACTTAACGGTTATCAGCAAATGGTTACCAAGCTGGCAGTAGAGAAGATTGTCAATGACTGGGCGGAGAAAAAAGGAATTACAAACCGTGAAGAAGTGCAGCATGGGATGGAGGATTTGCTGAATGACGCTACGGTAGAGCAATATATGGCAGATTTGCATGAAGATAATATTGTTCCGGAATCTATTCCAAAGCTAGAAGTGCAAGAATATTACAATAAAAACCAGAAGGATTTTGATGGCAAGACATTTGAAGAGGTGGAGGATGAAATTCGCCAGACATTGTCGAATCAAAAAGATGAGAGTTTTATAAGTGATTATATTGAAGAGTTGAAAAAAACAGCAGGTCTGCAAGTCAACTTTGAAGTGCTACAAATAGACTCTCCGACGGATGAAGAGATAAAAAACTATTATAATGTTAACCTGGAACAATATCGGACGGAAGAAAAGGCTGAATACAGTGAGTTTAAAATAGCTAAGGAAAAAGCTGACATAGCGAATAAAGCGATACGTAGGATTAAAGGAGGTGAAAGTTTTCAAGATGTGGCGACAGCTTTTTCACAATCAGGGAAAGTGACAAAGGGAACTCTGACAAAAGGGACAGATGACGGTAGTACAAAAGCTGTTATCTGGGAAATGAAGGAAGGGGAAGTCAGCGATCCTATTGTGAATACAGATGGAACGGTAAGTATTCTGAAGCTGGATAAAAAGCAGGCAACCGGGACCAAACCTATTTCAGAGGTTTCGGATAAAATCAAAGGAACCCTTATGCTGGAAAAAATGGATAAAGAATATACAGAAAGAAAAAATGATATGCTCTTTTCTGTTCATAGCAGACGATACACTTTAGGTGAATTCTATACGGAATTCAAAGAACTCTCGGAAGTTTATAGACAGAAACTTTTGACTTATGAATCAAGAAAAAAACTTGTAGAGCAAATCATTGCAAAAGAACTCTTACTTGAAAAAAGTGAGGACGGTGCTTCTTCGGACGGCAGTAAAACACATGATTTTGAAGAACTGAAAATACAGTATCTTTACCAAGTCATGCATCAGGAGGAAGTGGATGCAAACTTGAAAGAGCCTACGGAAGAAGAAATTGCAAAATATTATGAGGAAAATAAAGAACTCTTAACAACGCCTGCTACTGTGGAATTGAGCATGATCTGGATTGATCAGGGAACAAATGGGGAGAAAAAAGAGCAGGCTTTGACAAAGGCAAATGAAGCGCTTGCTTCCGTACGTGATGGAGAGGATTTTGCGGAGGTGGCAAAAAAGTATTCGGAGGATTCTTCTGCATCTTCCGGTGGGGAGCTTTCTGGTACCTTCGATAAAGGTCATATGGTGCAGGAAATATCAGATGTTGTTTTTTCTCTGAAAAAGGGGGAATTTAGCGAAGTGCTGGATTACAATAAAGGATATTACATTTTTTATGTAAGAAATCGCATGGAGGAGAACCTTGCATCTTTGGAGGAATTGTCGGAAGGAATAAAGAGTCATTTACAAGAGCAGGAACATGATCGGCAGATACAGGACATGGAAGAGAAAATGCTGGAAGAGGCGGAGTTTAAAATATATAACAGAACATTAAAGAAACTTCTAAAAGAAGAAAAAAATAACACATAGACACATTTGAAAGGAGAGAAAAATGGGCAGAAAGGAAAAAACGATATTCATAACGCTTATTGCAAATATCATTTTGATTGTACTGCGGTTTTTCCTAGCAAAAATATCGGGGAGCATAGGACTGGAGGCAAACGCATGGCATTCATTTACGGATGTTTTCGTGACAAGTGTAGTATTTGCCGGACTGATGGCAGCGAGACATGGCACAGAAAAACTACGGTTGGCATCTAAAAAGTTGGAACATTTACTCGCAATTTTTGTATCAGTATTTATATTTATTATGGGAATAGAAATCTTGTCTGATGCATTAAGCGGGGAACAGACAGAGCTTAAATATGTGCCATTTGTAGCGGCTGCAGCTTTTGTCGGAGTAGCAATTAATTATTTCATGGCAAGGTACAAAATTTATGTAGGAGAGCAAACAGGGTCGTCAAGCCTTATAGCGGATGGTTACCATTCAAAAATGGATATGTACTGCTCTATAGCTGTGTTAGTGGGAATCGTAGGTTCCTTGTTTGGAATGCCGGATCTGGATAAGATCTCTGCGGTTGTTGCAATGGTATTACTGATGATATCAGGCTATGAAATATTTACATCTAATTTGTCTATGCTGCTACATCCAGAAATGGAACAGAGGACGGATGTACATATGGGACATGTGCATGGTT
This sequence comes from Bariatricus sp. HCP28S3_A4, assembly GCF_052066395.1. NCBI lineage: Bacteria > Bacillati > Bacillota > Clostridia > Lachnospirales > Lachnospiraceae > Bariatricus > Bariatricus sp. HCP28S3_A4. Next base: position 43,361 of record NZ_JBQHSE010000008.1, read on the forward strand.
TTCATGGAAATAAGAAGATGATTGCCGGTATAGCTGGTGTGCTGACCGCTGCCTATCTTTTGTCCGGAATCTATTTTGTGGGTTTAGATGAAACCGGAGTTGTTCGCAGGTTTGGAGCTGTTGTGAACGAAAAAGTAACGCCTGGGATTCATTATCGACTGCCAGCTCCGTTTGAAGAGGTTAGTATTATAAAGTCAGATAATGTTCAGAAGATTGAGGTAGGGGTACAGGAACTTCTGACTGGAGATACAAACTTGGTTAATGTCAACCTAGTGGTAAATTATCGGATTAATGACACATCGGATTATGTGTTGAATGTATCTGATGCCGAGTTGCTGATTCAGTCAGGAGCAACCACAAGCATACGTAAAATAGTAGGAAAGAGTACAATTGATTATATTCTTACAGAAGGAAAAACAGATATTGAAAAAAGTGCAAAAGGGCTTTTGGAAGCTGTGATGGAAAAGAATGGTACAGGTATAGAAATTGTCAATGTACAGCTTGTACAGGCAGATCCGCCGGAAAGTGTAATGGCAAGTTTTCAGGATTTAGCAACAGCACGGCAAGATAAGAGTATATACATCAATGATGCATTGGCTTATAAAAACACGATTATTCCACAGGCCAATGCAGACGCTTATAAACTGGTAGCTGATGCAGAGAGTTATAAACAGAATAAAATCAGTACAGCGGAAGGAGATGCGTCCCTGTTCACTGCAAGACAGCAGGAATATGCGAAGTCAAAGGGGGTTACTGAGTTCCGGATGTATATGGAAGCGATGGATAAGGTCTTGCCAAATGTACAAAAGGTGCTATTAGGAGTAGGTGTTAATGTTGATAACGCAGAACTATGGATTGCAAACCAGAAGAATGCATCAACACAATCGGAGGAATAGATGTGAAAAAACGGTGGAGGTAATCGAGATGATAAAAATAAAGAAAAGAATATCTAAACATATGATAGTTGGAGGTCTGTTGACAATAGTAATTTTTGTAGCGGCTCTTGTAGTTTACAAGGTGGATGTTACTCAATATGCGGTAGTGACACAGTTTGGAAATCCGGTAAGAGTGGATGAAAATCCAGGCTTGAAAGTGAAACTTCCGGATCCTATCCAGTCAGTTCAGTATCTTGATAAGAGGGTACAGGTATATCAGACTTCTTCTATAGAACTACTAACACTGGATAAGAAAAGTGTGGCATTGGATTATTATGGAACATGGAAGATAGTAGACCCGATAGCATTCTTGAAAACGGTGAAAAATCAAGTGGGTGCAGAATCACGGCTTATGGATGTATTTTCTTCAAGTCTAGGAGTGCAAATGGGAAAATATAATCTGGAACAGCTTGTTAATACAGATGAACAGAAATTGGAACTAGATAAAATGACAGAAGAAGTAGTGGTATATGCGAAAGATCAGGCGGCAGATTATGGAATAGAAGTTGTGGACGCACAGATTCGTGTATTGAATTTTCCAGAAGCAAATAAGCAAAGTGTCTACGACAGAATGAGTGCAGAGCGGGAACAGATGGCACAAAAATATCGTGCAGAAGGAAGTGAACAAGCGTCAAATATACGTTCTGATGCAGAAAAAGAGCAACAGCTTATTTTAGCTGAAGCTTATAAAAAAGAGCAACAAATCAAGGGAGAGGGTGATGCGGAAGCTATTAGAATTTATGGAGAGGCATTCCAGAAAGATCCTGATTTTTATGAATTTATCCGTACCTTGGAGACTTACGAAAAAACGATAGATGGAAATACTACTTTGATATTACCGTCCACGGCGGAAATCTTGAAGTATCTAGGTGGTAGTTCAAAATAAGGCGAGGAGGACAGGCTATGTGGAAACGAAAAAAAAGAGTTTCCCCAGATAAAAAAGGCGAAAGCTTCTTAGAAAAAGGGAAGAAACTAGCTGGAAAAATAAATGGAAAAGAAGGCCGAACTGTGAGAAAAATTACAGTTATAATAAAGAAGATATTCCGAGGAACCGGTGGGAATACTATAAATGATTTGAAAAATGCATTTGGTCATATTAATCCTAGAAAAGCGATTCTGGCTGTTGGAGGTGCGGTAGTTGTTATATATTTGCTAACAGGAATATATATTGTTAGTCCTGGAGAACAAGCTGTCATTCGACGATTTGGAGTGGTGCAGGTACAGCCGGTGGAGGAAGGATTACACTATAGATTACCATTCCCGATTGACCAGGTGCAAAAGGTAAATGTATCAGAAGTAAGACGAGCTGATGTAGGGATGTCGCTACCGGAACATGTACATCAGCCAGAGGAAGAACCGCAGGCGATTCAGTTGTTAACAGGTGATGAGAATATCATTACGACACAGGCAGTTGTTCATTATAAAGTAGTGGATGCAGCCAAATTTTTGTATAACATCAATGGGAGCAGTGAGCAATTGGTACGTTACAGTGTTGAATCTGCTCTTGTACGAATGATGGCAAACACTGCCGTGGATGATGTACTAAGTTCGGAAAAGGTTGTAGCACAGAACAATATTTTGCAAATTGCACAGAATATTTTAGATAAATATGATTCAGGTATGCAAATTACGGCTTTTAATATTAAGTCAATTGTTCCACCGGGTGAAGTATCAGATGCCTTCTTGGATGTTACAACTGCAAAAGAGGAGAAAGAAACAGCTATTAACGAAGCAAATGGTTATTCTAACAGCTTGATTCCACAAGCGCGTGCTGATGCAGAGAAAAAAATTTCTGCGGCGGAGGCTTATAAGGAAGAACAGATTTCGCGCGCAACAGGTGATACTGAAAAATTCCTGAGTATGCTAAAAGAATACCAGAATAATTCTGCAATTTATACGGAGGATACGACAAAATACAGATTGCTTCTGGAGACATTGGATAAGATTCTTCCAACAGTAAAGATGTATATTGTTGATTCATCAGGTGGTAATGTGGATGTGAAACTGTTTGACCCGAGTCTTCAAAGTGGTATGAATATTACAGATAGCTCTGGGGTGCAAGCACAGGATTCGGGAAATTAACATATAAGCAATTCCATCGGCATGCATAAAATAATATGTCTGATGTTTATATAAAGGGGCAATAGATGGGAAAGAAGGGGTTTGAGTAGATAGAGATTATGCAACCACATGTTTTCAATCCCATCTGCCCTATGAGATTTCATTATTGTGAAATAGTTTTAAACTAATACATACAGAATAACCTTGGGTAAATTATCAAATTGATAGAGAGGAGGATAGTAAGGAAGATCTAGTACTGCCATTGGGAATTATTCCATGACAGTACAGACCATCATTATGCTGTTATATAAAGAGATTGTAATTTTGGTGATAATAGTGTTTGCTATAGTCATGATTCTTATTGGGTTTGCTGTTATCATGACGAGGTATCACATACTTAAAGGGAGTTTGGAAACAGACGATAAAGAATACATGATGAAGATTACAGTTCCAGAAGAACGGATGGATAAAATAAATTTTGATGTAGTTATAAAACAATTTACCATATCGAAGGAATTGATCATGATAAGGACATCTGAAAAAAATAAAAGCTGTGAATATTATTATCATGTATTGATTAAGTCAAAAGCTGAAAAACAGGCTTTACTGACAAATATATATAAAATGAGTGGAGTATTGGAAGTAAGATATAATAGAGACCATAAAGATAATTAGCTACTGTCTGATTATCCTTATGGTCTGCTTTTTATTAAGAAATATATATTTTAGTGAATGTTGGAATGAATTCTTCGATATTCCAACGGAAGCATTTGGTATACTTCATGAAAAGCTGTAGAAAAGCGGCTCTGGCTTGTATAACCGACTGCTTTAGCAATCTGTGAGATGCTGTTATTGGTTTCGGTAAGCAGTATAGCAGCTTTTTCTAGTCGGTGCTCTCTCATGTGTGCAGCAAGAGAATCTCCATATACTGCTTTAAATACAGATTTCAAAGTTGTAGGGTTCATTAGATACTGTTTTGATAACTCTTCAATTGTTATCCGGTGGTTTATGTTCTGTAAAAGGTAATCATGGATTTGGCGGATAATTTCCACCTGTTCCGACTGGTATTTCCCTGGTTCTTTTCCGGAAGTGATTTTAAATTCACTAAGATAGAGAAGTAGCTCGAGGGATTTCAATATGAAATATTGTTTCCTGAGATTTTCGGATAAATTATAAAATCCAGAAAAGATTGCTTCTGTTTTTTCATTGCCTGTAAGTAAGGAGAAATTTCCACGAGAGCAAAATTTTTCCGAAAGCATCTGCCCTGTTATTTTTGTCCCTCTTAAGAGTTCTGGGGGTGCCTGATCAAATTGTGAAAGATCAATGCAGACAGTAAGTCCTTCATAATGACCGCTGGGCAGAGTCATGACGGAACCGGCGCATAGTTGCCTTGTGTGAAGTGAGAAATCACCAGGACCAAGGTAGATGGAACGACCGTTTTTCATATTCCAGCCGATTCGTCCATAGCGACAATAGTTAATTTCCAAAAGTTCCTTTTCTGGTTTGTGGTTACAGGAAATCTGTTCTGCTAAATAATCTTGAAAAATAATAGTAATTCCAGTCAATAATTTCCATGAAATTTTTTTGCCCTTACCATTTGGAAGCGTATCAAGGTGTTCAGAACAGACAGGAGTATCTATGCAGGGATATGTCTGTTCAAAAAGGATTCCGTCCGGGATATTTATGAGTTCATTCTTGATTTGTGTAATATATTCGTTATACAAAAGGCACCTCGTCTTTCTGATAATTAATAGTCAGATTATCAATATCTACTGTTTAAAAATATCCTTTTTAGAAATGTTTTTATCCATTTTGGAAGGGACTGTCTGCAACCTGTTGACTTCCATTTGTGCAGTAATTATACTACAAACATAACAATTAAACAAGTGCTTAATGGTTAAATCTAAAAAGTGAAAAGGAGAATTTGTAATGAAGAAAACCTATAAGATTGAAGTTGATTGTGCCAACTGTGCTAATTTAATGGAAGATGCAGCAAGAAAAACAGCTGGTGTTGCTTCTGCTACAGTTAATTTTATGACTCAGAAGATGATTGTAGAGTTTGAAGAAGGCAAGGATGCAAAGCAGGTAATGAAAGAAGTTTTAAAAGCCTGTAGGAAAGTAGAACCTGACTGTGAAATTGAGATTTAGTTAGAAGCAGTATTTTATGGCGCTCCGGATGCAGAAAGCGGAAGGGGCGCTGATTTGAAGTATATAATTCAACAAATAAGCAAATATTAAATTGAAAGGAGGCTTCGTTATGACAAAGAAGCAGAAAAAAATGCTGGTTCGGATTCTTATTTCGGCGGTCATGGTGGTAGGTTTAAAACTCCTGCCGTTTAATGGATTTATAAATATAGTACTTTATATGGCGACATATTTGGTGATTGGCTATGATATATTACGGAAGGCCGGAAAGGGAATTGTGAACGGTCAGGTGTTTGATGAAAATTTTTTGATGGCTGTGGCGACAGTCGGTGCTATTGCACTTGCTACTTATGAAAAGAGTGGTGATTATAGTGAAGCAATTGCTGTTATGCTGTTCTATCAAGTAGGAGAATTGTTCCAAAGTTACGCTGTGGGTAAAAGCCGCAGAAACATTACTGCCCTCATGGACATCAGACCAGATTATGCAAATATTGAACGTGATGGGAAGTTGAAAAAGGTTGATCCAGATGAGGTTGGTATTGGAAACGTGATCGTGGTACAGCCGGGTGAAAAAGTTCCTATTGATGGAGTTATCATAGAAGGAACTTCAGCTTTGAACACCAGCGCACTTACCGGAGAAAGCATGCCAAGAGAGGCCGGTGAGGGAGACGAGGTAATCAGTGGATGTATCAATATGACAGGGGTACTGAAAATCCAGACTACAAAAGAATTTGGAGAATCAACAGTTTCTAAAATCTTGCAGCTAGTGGAGGATTCTAGCTCTCGTAAGTCACATTCGGAGAATTTTATTTCTAAATTTGCAAAAATTTATACACCAGCAGTATGTATTGCTGCACTGTTGCTGGCAGTTTTACCACCTGTTTTTAATTTAATTACAGGAAATGCGGCAAACTGGGCAAACTGGATTTATAGTGCGCTTACATTTCTTGTAATTAGCTGTCCGTGTGCATTAGTAGTTAGTGTGCCACTCAGTTTTTTCGCTGGAATAGGTGGAGCCAGCAAAGAAGGTGTTCTGATTAAAGGCTCAAATTATATGGAAACATTATCCCAGACGAAAGTTGTAGTTTTTGACAAGACAGGGACACTGACTCAAGGAGTATTTGAGGTGAGCGGTATTCATCACAATGAGATGGAGCAGGAGAAACTTTTAGAATACGCAGCTTTGACAGAATGTTCTTCCTCCCATCCGATTAGCAAGAGCCTTCAGCGGGCCTATGGAAAAGAAATTAACCGTAGTCGTGTGACAGATATTGAAGAAATCAGCGGACATGGATTGATCGCAAAAGTAGACGGCATTGAAGTGGCGGTCGGTAATCCTAAGTTGATGAAAAGGCTGAATATTCCGTATGTGGACTGCCATTCAGTTGGAACTATCATTCATGTAGCAATTGATGGGGCATATGCTGGTCATATTGTAATCTCTGATATTGAAAAGCCAAATTCTAAAAAGGCAATTGCGGAATTGAAAAAAACTGGAGTTGAAAAGACTGTTATGCTTACAGGAGACGCAAAGAGGGTTGCTGAAAAAGTTGCTTCTGACCTTGGCATAGATGAAGTCCACAGTGAATTACTGCCTAGCGATAAGGTTACTCAAGTGGAACGATTGTTAGAACAGAAAGGGAAAAAAGCGAAGCTAGCTTTTGTAGGCGATGGCATCAATGACGCTCCGGTGCTTGGACGTGCCGACATAGGAATTGCTATGGGAGCAATGGGATCCGATGCGGCTATAGAAGCAGCAGATGTGGTATTAATGGATGATGATCCAATGAAGATTGCTAAAGGGATTAAAATTTCTAGAAAGTGCATCTCTATAGTTTATCAGAATATTGTATTTGCTTTAGTTGTAAAATTTGTTTGCCTTGGTTTGGGTGTGGTTGGTATTGCAAATATGTGGATGGCAATTTTTGCTGATGTAGGGGTGACAGTAATCGCAGTATTGAATGCAATACGTGCTTTGAGAGTACACAATCTATGATAATTAACGATTAATGTTTGACTTGTAATAAACTTAAATATATAGGCGCAGACACCAAAAGACTGCGCCTTTTTTAGGAGAATAAATATACAAATGAAAAATGTATACGATACGGTTCAGGTTGATTATAGTCAATTGGCTGAATTTTTTAAGGTGTTGGGTGAACCTACAAGGCTTCAGTTACTTTTTTTGCTGTCTGACAGAGAAATTTGTGTCAGTGAGTTGACAGGTTATCTCAATGCATCACAGTCTACGGTATCCCATCAGTTAAATATATTAAAAGCTCATAAACTCATAAGAAGACGCAGAGAGGGCAAGCAGATATATTATTCTGTATCTGATTGCCATGTGAGTTTGGTTACCAAGTTAGGAATAGAAATTGTTACAGCCCGGAAATAGTGAAAGTTTATTAGCTTAATCTCCACATAATCCCCACATCATTCTGATATAGTAAAACGAACAAGATTAATTAGGTTACATGTGAAAATATTCCTATATGAGAGGTGAGATTATTTTATGGAAAGGCGAATATTTATGATTCAGGGACTGAACAATAAAGATTCTGCAGATAGGATATGTGAGGAACTAAAGAAGATTGTAGGAATAAATAAAATAGAAATTTATTTTGAGACGGGGCAAATGATTCTTGAAGCAGATTACGTATCTATGCCGAGGATTATAAATGCGATTATTACCATCACATCTATATTGGACTATAGAGTTACGATTATAGAGGTAGATTGAAGCGAGGACAGGATATGGAACTAATGGAAAGTACAAAAAAAAGGACGGTATTGATTGTAGATGATGAGATCAAGATTACGGAAGTGTTGGAAGCATATTTAAAAAATGCAGGATATCAAACAAAGTCAGTACATAGTGGACAGAAAGCAATAGAGGCGGCAGAGGAACTGAAGCCGGATTTGATTATTTTGGATTTGATGCTACCGGATATTATGGGAGAAGATGTCTGCCAGATGATTCATCAGAAGCAGGATATACCTATCATTATGTTGACTGCAAAAATAGAAGAAAATAATATGGTCAGGGGTCTGCAGATTGGTGCGGATGATTATATTGTTAAGCCTTTTAGTCCAAGGAATGTATTGGCCAGAGTAGAGACGGTGTTAAGGCGCACTCAGAAAAGGATGGAGGAAAATAAGCAGGATGTTGTAATCATAGGAAATCATTATATTACAGTGGATTTTACATATCGGAAGGTAGAAAAGCAGGGGGAGGAAATCCATCTTACACCGACAGAATATAAAATTTTTGAACTATTGGTTAGGTCACCAAACCGTGTATTTAGCAGGGAACAGATTATATCTTATGCATTGGAGGATGACTTTGCGGGATATGATCGGAGTATTGATACTTACATAAAAAGTATACGACAGAAAGTGGAACCAGATGGAAAGATGCCTAGATATTTTGTGACAGTGTACGGTGTTGGATATAAATTTGTGTTATAAGAGGTGAATATGAAAACCATTAAGAGTAAATTGATTTTGACATATTCTTTGATTTCTATTGCCGTCATCTGTTCCATTGCTGTTGCGTTTATATTTAATATGGAGAGAGAATTTGAAAATTATGCTAAACGACAGCAGGAACAGAGAATATCCAATATCGTGAATGAATTACAGGACTTATATGATGCGGAAACTGGAAGTTTTAGTCAGGAACAGGTAGAAGTTATAGGAAATGCTGCAATGCAAAATGGGGTTTTTATCCATTTGGAAACAAAAGGTGGAGAAATGGATTGGGATATTCAAACACACAAGAGTGAAGAATGTCAACTTGTTTTAGAACATGCTGAGAGTAATATGCGTAGCAGATATTTTAATTTTCAGGGTAAATATCAGGAAGAAATATATACTCTGTCTTATGAAAATAAAAGCGTTGGAAAACTTACGGTTGGCTATTATGGACCGTATTCTTTTTCTGATGAGGAACTGCGTTTGATGAATAATCTCAACATCTGTTTTGTAGTTATTGGTGGGGTGTTTGTTGTAATAGCTATTATAATGGGAGGAATCATGGCACGAAAAATAGCGGAACCAATTTCAGATGCTGTCCGGGTGGCGGAAAAAATAGCGAATGGTGAATATGGAGTAAAGTCTTTGGTAACAAGCCGTACTGCAGAGACTCAACAGCTGATTACTGCAATTAATGAAATGTCGCAAACATTGAAAAAAGAGGAAGAACAAAAGCAGCAGATTACTGCGGATGTAGCTCATGAGCTTAGGACACCCTTAACCAACATACAGAGTCATTTGGAAGCGATGATTGATGGTATATGGGAGCCAACAGGAGAACGTTTGGAAAGCTGTAGAGAAGAGATTCTCAGACTGTCAGGGATTGTGAAGCAACTCCAGGAACTGTATTTGTTGGAGAATCGGAAGGGAATACTTAGATACGAGGATTTTGATTTTTATGATATGTGTAAGCAGTTATACTACAATTTTGATGTTCAATTGGATAAGAAAAATCTGACATTTAACTTGTGTATAAAGCATGGCGATATAATTTGGGGAGACAGGGCGCGTATTATGCAATGTATGGTTAATCTAATTGGTAACGCAATAAGGTATGCCGAACCCCAAACAGCCATTTGGATAAGGTATTTAGAAATGGATTATATGATTGAAATCCAAGTAGAAAATATAGGAAATCCAATTCCCAAAGAATGTCTGCCACATCTGTTTGAGCGCTTTTATAGAGTAGATAAATCGAGAAATTCAAAAACTGGAGGAATGGGGATTGGATTGTCAATAACAAAAGCAATTGTTGAACGACACGGTGGGAAAATTTGGGCAGAAAACAGAGACATAAGAACCTTATTTTTTATTACTTTGCCCAAAAGAATAGAAAAAGAGGCGAAGTTATGAAATGAAATGTAGAAAATTAAAGTTAATATATTTTTTACTGAGTAGTATTTTATGTATGATGCTTCTTGGAATTGTACTGGCTATTTATGAAAAAAAGGTGGATGAAGAAACAATGGGATGCGGAATATCCATATATGGAATGGATATTTCGAAATGTACCCTGGAACAGGCAGTAAAAGAGATTGAAGAGACATTTCGAAATAAAGAAGTTGTTTTCCAGGAAAATGGGAAAAACATATTTGAGACGACAGTGGGAAATATGGGATATGCACTGGAGCCGTCTTTATTGAAGAAAGAACTTTTGAAAATAAAAAAACAAAGAGACCAAAAGCGTGGCCTGATTGAAAAAAGAAAGAATTATTCGATAGAGTATGAAATTAAAATGGAAAATAAGTTGGAAGATGTTTTGAATATCGAGGATTTCAATTTAGGAGAACGAATAGAATCATCAGATGCTTATATCGTTTACGACAAACAGAAAGAAGCATTTATTTTAGTGGATGAAATACAAGGTAATCAGATTGACAAAAAGAAGTTGGTTGAACAAGTGTATAATGCTTTAGCAGAAGACTTTGAAGAACAGCTGATCTCTAGTCGTTTAGAAATAAAAATAAATCGTCAGGTATATCAGACAGCTGTATCATCAGAAGAAAGTGATCTAAATAGAAAATTAGAAGAATTAAACAGACAGCTTTTGCAATACCGGACAACAACGGTTTCTTATATATTTGGCGATACTGTCGAAGTTTTGGACAATGAAAAAATATGTTCATGGTTAATTGTCAGTGGGGACAGTATAAGTGTTAAGGAAGAAGACGTAGTAGCTTTTGTTAAAGAATTGTCTTCAAAATATAACACAATGTACGTGCCTCGTTCTTTTAAGACTTCTTTTGGAGAAAAAGTAATTATCAGTGGAAATGAATATGGTTACTGGATTGACAAAGATGCGGAATTGCAGAAGTTGTTAGAAGATATAAAGAGTGGTAGTGATGTAAAACGAGAACCGGTTTACAGTAAACAGGGGTTGAGGAGGAACGGAAGTGATGATCTTCAGGGAAGTTACATAGAAGTAAGTTTAGATAAACAATATTTATGGCTTTATAAAAATGGAAAGCTTGTTACAGAAACAGATATTATCAGCGGACTTCCTAGTGAGGGATTACAGACGTATCGTGGGTCATGGCCAATTGCATATAAAGCAAGGCCATTTACACTGAGCAGTGATATTTATGGATATGAGGTAGAAGTGGAATATTGGATGCCGTTTGTGTATGGACAGGGACTCCATGATGCGGACTGGCAGGATGCATTTGGTGGCGAGTTATATAAGACAAAGGGAAGTCATGGTTGCATCAATCTTCCTAAAGAACAGGCAAAAATTATTTATGATACGATTGAAGCAGGTTATCCGATTATTATTTATTGATGAATAGATACAATAACTTTTTTAAATTTTTGTTGAAATAGAACCTTAGGGATATCACATGATTTGAAGTGAAATAGTGGGTGGTGGTGTTGAAAGAAATGATAGAGATTGTAATGAGGAAGATTGGAAAGTCGGGGAATATTACAGAGACTGTTCTGGTTTCATTGCCAAATGCAGAATCCGCTACAATGACTCATGATCCCAATATACTTACTTTCTCTCAGTTGGAAATTCATCTTCAGAAACAGATGATTTTCCAAAATGGTAGATTTATTTCTCTTTCTCATTTAGAGTTTCAGACCCTTTCTTATCTGGCATTACATCCTGGATGGGTGATTTCAAAAGAACAGATTTATGAAGCTGTCTGGAAAGAAGATCAGGAATATTGCGGAAGTGCTGTGGCAAATGTGATCAGCCAGATTCGAAGAAAAATTGGAAACGGTTATATAGAGACAGTGATAAACAGTGGATACAAATTTGTTGGGTAAATTGAAATCTAAATCCTAGAGTCAGGGATATTATTTTGCTTAGAGGTTGCGTTTTCCTTTCCTATTACATACAGAATAGTTAAGCATATTTCAAAAAGTACACAATTTGGAATATGGAAAAAGAGACGTGAATTTTGTACCGAAATGTATGGATAATTCCTTTTGGAATATTCCAGAAGAAATGCCTACATTTTGGAACATTTGCAGAAGGGAGAGTGCAAAATGGCTGTATATGGTTATCACAGGACCAGCACTAGGGACCAGCATCTTGACAGAGGAATTCAGGAGATACGGCAATTCTGTAAGGAACACGAAATGGAGCTGAAAAATATCTTTACGGATCAGCAGACAGGAAAGAATTTCAACAGACCAAGATACACTGTGCTGGTAGAAGATGTTCTGCGGTCAGGAGATATTTTGATTATTACGGAATTGGACCGGTTGGGCAGGAATAAGAAGGATACCATGGAGCAGATTCGACAACTGCAGGAAATGGGCGTGCGGCTAATGGTTCTGGAGTTGCCGACTACATTGATGGATATGTCAAAAATGGATAACACCATGGCTTGTCTTATGATGGAAACCATCAATAATATGATGCTGGAACTTTATGCTTCTATGGCACAGGCAGAAATTGAGAAAAAAGAAAAGCGCTAGAGAGAAGGCATAGAAATGAAGAAGCTCCGAGGAGAATGGGATGATTATGGAAGACCTGCAGCAATCGGAGAAGATAAGTTTGATGCAGCATTTTCAAAAGTAATTGCCGGAGAGATTACACCGACAGAGCTTCGGAAAGAATTAGGATTATCCCACACGACGTTTTATCGCTATCGAAAAAAATATTTAGAAAAACATCCTGAGATTTTGCAATCATCAGATTAACGTCACTATTACTAAGTATAAAAGATAATTTTTCAGGAGGAATAATAGAATGAGCGAGAAACGAGAAGGTAATCTTTTTTATGACAAGGAAAGTGGACGTTATGATATCCGATTTGGAATGGAATCATATTATGGCGGTCTGCATTGTGGAGAATGTTTTGAAGTAAAAATTAATGATGTCTGGGTGCCGGTCCGGATTGAAATGGATGAAGACTGGTATCTGGTGGGACTGCCGCTGAAAAGGCTTGATGGATTAACCGTCCGGATGTGAAAGGAGTTTCAGATGGCAGCCGTGCAGAAAAGGAAGTATGAAAAACCAATGATAAAGTTTGTGACAGATATGAATATTATATTGGAATGTCTATATGAGGTGTACGGACAGGAGGAACATCATGTACTTGAAGGGAAGGATATTCAAAAAACGATGATTTTTCCATTTCTGAAGATGTTAGAGAATCAGTGCAATGGAATTACTGTAAGAGTGATACATAAACAATTATGGGAAATCTATATAGCGGATCAATCAAAGGAACAGTTTATCAGTAATGCAGAGTCTCTTTTGAAACCGTTGAAACGAGCGGAGGAAAATGTGAATGTACTACAATAATAACAGAAAATCATGTGGAAACAGGCCACTGAATAAGAGAATACCGCTAGCGGTTCAAGAGGTCCAGAAACAGTACACAGTGGCTTTACAAAAACTGTATGAGAAAAACGATTTAGAAAGCATCTTTTTTCTGCGGATTGCAGCAGAAACCGGATTGAGAATGCGTGATATTTATGATCTGAAACCCTCTGAGATTATTGTAAGGAAGATTTATAAAAAATCATTGAAGACTGGTAAATATGAGGATTACCCGTTGATTTCAGAAGAAACAGGGAGGATTGCAGAACAATTAGTGGAGCGTCAAGGCAGATTTTTTAGCAGGGATTATCAGTATTATATGACTAAGATTAAAAGACAGTTCAGTAATCCCAACATGAGATTACTTTATATTGTGAGTTACAAGAGAACTGTGGGAAAGAAAATAATGTAAATATTGTAGAATCATTATAATCTGGCTGCCCTGTAATGGGTGGCCTTTTTGAATGTGTGGTATGAGAGCAGACGATTTATTGTGATGGTTTATGGCGTTAAAATAAGATTGATAATGAAATATAAATCGGATAAAATAGAGGATATAATAATATGAAGGTGATAAGAAAAATGAGTCTGGTAAATATCGGTCCGGAAACTGAGACAGTAGAATACAAGAAAAGTACTGGCGAGATGAAAGAAGCAATGATATCTATAGCTGCAATTCTCAACAAGCATCCAGGTGCATTTCCGACTGGAGTTTCACCAGAGAAATTTATTGAAGGAAATGAAAGACCAGTCAGAAGAAATCCACTGATTACAAGAACGTTATATTACTCAAAAGATATGGAAAGTTTTGCAACAGGATTGAAGCGTATTTATACTGCTTGCAAAGCGGCAGGATGTAGAGTGGAATTTGAACAGCAGGCATATGGATTTGCGGTGATTTTCTATAGAAGAAATACAAGCACCCAAGATAGCCCCCAGGATAGCACCCAAGATAAACACCAGGATAACACCCAGGATAGTCTGCAGAACAGGATTTTAGAATATTGTAAAGTACCGAGAAGCAAAAAAGAAATTACAGTATACATGGGATATAAGGATGTCAAAAGCTTTGCGAAAAGATACTTGAAGCCGTTATGTGAAGCAGGAGAACTTCAAATGACAATTCCGGATCGTCCATCAAGTAGAAATCAAAAATATGTAACAGTTGAAAAAAAGGAAGAAAAGGAAGAAAAATAATGTGTGGACGATATTATGTGGATGATGATACAGCCAGAGAAATAGAAAAAGTGGTCCGGGAGGTGGATGAGAAACTGAGAAGAGAGCGCAGGGGTGATATTTATCCCTCTCAGTCTGCAACTGTGATCACTGGAAGGAAACCACATCTTTTGGCAGAAGAAATGTCATGGGGCTTTCCGCAATATCAGAAAAAAGGGCTGCTGATCAATGCAAGAGCAGAAACTGCTCTGGAAAGAAAGTCGTTCCGGGATAGTGTGATGCACAGACGCTGTATCATTCCAGCAAAGCAGTTTTATGAATGGGATCCGGATAAGAATAAAGTTACTTTCCTGAGAGAAAATCAGCCGGTCTTATTCATGGCAGGGTTTTACAATCGCTTTCAGGATGATAATCATTTCATTATCTTAACTACCCAGGCAAATGAATCGGTCAGTCCGGTGCATCATCGGATGCCATTGATACTGGATAGATCTGAATTGGAAGATTGGGTATATGAAGACACGTTTTTGGAATATGCACTGCATAAAAAGCCGCCACAGCTGGCACGAAGGCAGGACTATGAACAACAGAGTTTATTTTTAACGTAAAAGGAGCCGTCTGAATTTAATCAGGCGGCTCGGTGTTATTTTATGGCATTTTTGGTTAAGCACATAGGAGTTCCTTACGATCCCGAGAATAAAAGTATGCATGATCTGAAAGAATTTCTTCTGGGATGACCGTTGTTTCATTGACTTCCCGAATGATTTCGTTTAATTCCATGCAGTCAGTATCAGAAGCTTTTAATAACAGAACTTCATGTACGCTGCTGGGAATGACAAAAAAATCATCCTGTAATGTTTTCCCGATTTGATTCATGATATCATCATACAATGTACAGATAGCACCGTGTTGTCTTATAGCATTAGAGAGTATGAACAATTCTGATTTCATGACACAATCTCTGTCTGAATCTATAAACTCATTTGAGTTAGGAAAAGCATTTTGCAGAAAATCAGACATAGGTGTGAGTTCAGCCGGAAAGACACGAGGAGTGTTTTTTCTTGCATCTGAGAAGATGGTATTTAGATCTTTTCCCCAGGTCTTCAGATGTTCATTTCGAATCAGAACCGTTGCCATTCTACTATCCTTACAGTCCAAAAGTACATAGAAGACAATTGCCAGATCCAAATATGGAATATGCGGTATGTCTTTTAGCAGGGATTGATTTGCCTTGAAATTGACTAATTTGTAGAGAATCTTTTCCTGAAGTTTTTCATAATCGAGCAGCATTTCTGTGTCCGTAAAGGAAACATCTGCAGCCTGGTGATACAGCTCAACAATATCTTCTGCAATCTGAGAAAGAGATTTTCCGGTCAGGTAGAATTCATACCATTCGTCCAGATACAAAACAGGGCTTATATTGGATGTATCATTGGAAAATTCAATTCCATGCTTCAGGGTGTTATTGTTCTTAGTCGTTGTGATAGGATTCAGGCTGATATGGGAATCAAGCCTGCTTTCCAGTTCTTTGAATAATGTTTCTTGAAATTCGTTGTAATTCATAAAAATCTCCCTTCTGGTAAATTATTGGGCAATCATTTTTGTGAATAATTCGTTTGTCCTTCCCTCCTTCCTGCATTTAGGCAAAAAAAGAGAATGGACACAAATGCGTTCATTCTCTAACATGCTGCAGATTCCTGCAAAATAAAAAAGCCAGAAGGCTCTGCACTGTGATGGCAGAGTAATCCTCCTGACTTATATACAAACCTAAACTGCGTGTGAATATCCATTACGGATGACACAAATAATGATTACAGTATTATTTTAACACTATATATAGAAGATGTCAAATAATCAAAAACTATATATTGTGTATACGGGACTTTTATTATATCAATGATAGTAGAAAATATCAGATGATGTGTAGATTCCATATTTTCACTCTTGTAAAAAGAACACCAGTTCGATATAATAATCTAAAAGGAGGCGAACATAAGTTTGAATAAAGTGATTTTTCATATTGATGTGAACTCAGCCTTCCTTTCCTGAGAGGCTGTTTACCGCCTCTACCATTTAGGCGGAAAAGTAGATCTGCGGGATGAAGTAGCAGCTGTCGGTGGAGATATGGCCATGAGGCATGGAATTATCCTGGCGAAATCAATCCCGGCAAAGAAATATGATATCAAAACCGGCGAGAGTATTGTGGAGGCACTTCAAAAGTGTCCGCAGCTTAAATTGGTTCCTCCGAATTATAGTTTGTATGAAAGATGTTCCGCTGCTTTTATGGAGATCCTTCGGCAGTACTCTCCGGATGTTGAGCAATATAGCGTGGATGAGGCATTTGTTGATATGACCGGTACCGAAAGTTTATGGGGAGAACCGGTCACTGCAGCCAACCGTATTCGGAATCAAATCAAGGAAGAATTAGGGTTTACGGTGAATGTAGGGGTATCGGAGAATAAATTGCTGGCGAAAATGGCAAGTGATTTTCAAAAGCCTGATCGGATTCATACCTTATGGAAACATGAGATTGAGATGAAAATGTGGCCACTTCCGGTAACGGACTTGTTCTTTGTCGGGCGAGCTACTGCAAAGAAATTGTTTCATATGGGAATCCATACGATTGGTGAGCTGGCGCAGTCTGATCCGATTATGCTGAAAAGCCATTTGAAAAAACATGGGGAGGTGATCTGGGCATTTGCGAACGGGATGGATGTTTCTGTGGTTCAGTCAGAAGCTCCGGCAAATAAAGGATATGGGAACAGTACAACGATAGCTTTTGATGTTACAGATGCATCTACAGCAAAGCTGGTTCTCCTTGCTTTGGCAGAGACTGTTGGAACCAGATTGCGCGCGGCAGGCGTTCGTGCAGAGGTAATCGCCGTCGGAATCAAAACATTTGATCTTCAGTATGCAAGCCATCAGATGACCTTGAATAATGCGACCAATATTACGATAGAAATTCATCGTTGTGCATGTCAGCTTTTCGATTCTCTTTGGAATGGGAAAGCGATCCGGCATCTGGGCATTCATACCAGCAGGATTAAGGATCATATGGATATGCGGCAGCTTGATATGTTTGATACAACGGATTATGAAAAGCTGGAGCATATGGATGCAACTGTAGATAAGATTCGGATGCGTTATGGCAGGGATTCCTTAAAACGGGCAGTCTTTGTAGGAAGCAGGATCGATCACATGTCAGGTGGTATCAGCCGGGAAAAACGTACAGTTGATTATAAGAAAGTAAACGTAGAATAGGAGGTGTCATTTGATGGGATTTGCAATCGGTATGGAAGAGGAAAAACTTCAGGAGCAAGCAATTCGGGGAGTGCCACATAAGGTTGCGGCAGACTGCTGGTTTACCAGCACCGGTAAAATGATCCCCAGAATGATAAAATATGAGGATACTGAGGGAGCCAGGCATTTACTGAAAGATATTGAAGTGCTAAAATCTGATAAGAAGCATTATGCTGGTATTCTGATGTATCGATATGACTGCAGAGCAGTTGTGAATAATCGGATGCAGAACTTTATCCTATGTTACCATCCGGACAATAATACGTGGGATATGATATTCCCGGAATAGAAAGAAGGTACAAAAGATGAATCCATTTTTAGATTGCCCTGTGTATGAAACAGAGCATTTTATTATAAGAAAACTTAAGCGAGAAGATGCAGAGGCGTTGTTTTCCTGCTATTCGGATTCGGATGCAGCAAGATTTTTCAATGGAGATTGCTGTGAGGATGATTTTTACTATACAGATTTGGAAAAATTCAAAGGATGTGTAGAATTCTGGCTGGAGCGGTATGAAGTACAGGACTTTGTACGCTGGAGCATCCTTGACAAAGAGACTGATTATTTAATAGGAACAATAGAGATTTGTCCTTCTTTAAAATATGCAGTAGATGGGAAACGTATGGGGATTTTGAGAATAGATTTAAAATCTGAGTACGAAAGACAGGAAGTGTTAAACGAACTTATGGATATCCTGATTGAATATGCGTACAATGGTTTCCAGATTACGTCTTTGCTCATAAAAATTCAAAAGGATGCCGTAGAAAGGCAGAAATTGATTAAAACGTATCAGTTTGTAACAGCGAAAGATGAATGTAATATTTCTTTTGAGGATTATTATATCAGGTACAAATAGAAAGAGTCGTCCGGATGGGCGGCTCATAGCTTGTAGATAAAAACAGATCTTATACATCTCACCTATATGTTATAACATTCAAAAAGGATATGTACTCTTCTTTTATAATTTTTATTTTTCAGGAAAGCTGAAATTTATCTGAAAGATCACTGAAAAAGCTACTTTTGAAATATTATTATTTAGTGTTGTTGAATTTTCTGTACTCTCCTGGAGAAACTCCATATTTTGCCTTGAATACCTTATAAAAATGAGTTCGATTTGTAAAACCAAGTTGTACCGCAATAGAGGAGATTGAGAAGTCGGTTTCAGTTAAAAGAGAAGCAGCAGTTTTAAGAGTAAAGGAAAGACCATAATCATACAGGCACATGCCTGTATATTTTTTTACGATAGTATTAATATAATTACCGCTGTAACATAGAGCTTTTTCCAGAGTGAGTCTGGACATTCGACCATTAGTGTCTTCCATCAGGTGGCTGATACGTGAAAACAGGAGCAGATCTGAGCTGGAGTTAAGAGTAACATTACTGATATGATAAAATTCTTTAGTATCTAGGTATTGAAATAATTCACATACCAGCGATTTTATGGCAAAGGTAGATCCTAATTTAGGAATCAGCATTGCATGAAGTAACTGATCAGAAAGCTGATGTAAATCTTTCAGATGGCTCTGATTTTGAAATACTGGGAAAAAATCCAGATAATTTTTTCCTTTTTCTGATTGAAGATTCTCTGCCATAAACTGAAAAATTGAGTTTTCAATAGTGCTTTCCTCTTTTGGAAAATAAGCTGTTTTATGAGATTCTAGTAATTCTTTTATCATATTTGTAGACAAGCCGAGAAAGAGTACTTTTGCCTCTCCAGTAAACTTTTCTACATGAACGACATTCTGATTGATCAGGCAACAAGACCCTGCCGGATACAAATACTCTTTGCCTTCTATTTTCTGCGTGATACTTCCTTCCAGGACAAGCAATAATTCAAAGAAGCTATGCTGATGGGGAATTCGAGCATTAAATTTATGAAAATCATCAACGATTGGTGTTGAATACAGAAACTGATCAATGGGAGAAATAGTCATGATATTAAAGAAATCTTTATCAGATAGCCCACTGCAATAACTTAATGTAAATTGTATTGGTGCAGACATATCATAAAAGGAGCTGATGGTGCTTTGTGTATGATATACTTTTAAAGTATTGCTTTCTTTTTGAGAATGGGTAGGATTGTGTTGCATAAGTTCTCCTTTGATCTTGATAAATAATAAAGTTTATCCACGAATATGATACAGTTTTTGCGGGAAAATGATATCGGTGACATTGTGTGCTTTGTTTAAAATTGCTAAAATTTAATCATATTAAGATAAAGTATATACATTATCACGAAAAAAGTAAAGGTTATTACAAGAAAAGTAAAGGAGAAAAAGATAAAACTTATGAATGAGAAGAAGTATTTAAAGTGGTATCAAAAAGTAGCGTATGGTTCCGGTGACATGGCAGGAAACTGCGGCTATGCACTGATTTCAAGCTTTGTGATGCTTTATCTTACAAATGCTGTTGGTTTGAATAGTGCAATTATTGGTACTTTAATGATGGTGTCAAAATTGTTGGATGGTGTATCAGATATATTCTTTGGCGGTCTTATGGACAAGACAAAAAGTAAGATGGGACAGGCACGTCCCTGGATGTTATTTGGACAGATTGGGGTTTCGGCAAGTTTGTTTTTAGTTTTTAGCATTCCCAGTATGAGCCAAACCATGCAATATGTTTATTTTTTCGTATTCTATACAGCATATAATGCAGTATTTTATACCGCAAACAGTATTGCATATGCTTCATTGGCGGCTAAAATAACAAAAAATGGGCAGGAAAGAGTACAACTTGGATCTATTAGATTTATCTTTGCGACATTTACAACATTAGTTATTTCTTACAGTGCAATGGGACTTGTAGAGAAATTTGGTGGTGGAACACAGGGATGGCGTATGGTTGCACTGATTTTTGCAATCATTGGACTTGTAGTTAATACCTTTTCTGTTTTGATGGTAAAAGAAGTTCCAGATGAAAATGTTGTTGAATCTTTTGAAAGTAAGAGTGATGGTGGAACAAACGTAAGTTTCAAAGAATCTCTAAAATTACTGTTAAAAAATCCATATTATATTATCATACTTGGATTATATCTGGTAAATTATATTTACAGTGGAATTACACAGGGCGCAGGAATTTATTTTATGACCTATTACATGGGGAATCCTGCATTATTAGGAACCTTTTCGCTTGTCAGTCTGATTCCAGTTATGCTCATCTTAATGCTGACACCGACATTGGTAAAAAAATTTGGTACGATGCGGAAGGTAAATTTATACGCCCGTGTAATCACTATTTTGATGGGGATTGTCTTTATTGTAGCAGCAATGAATAAAAATCTGCCACTTATGCTAGGAGCTGCATTTTTAAGAAATATGGCAGGTGGTCCACTTACCGGTACGTTAAACGCTTTAGTTGCAGAAACTAGTGATTATACCTGGAGAACGCAGAAGAAGAGAATTGATGGAGTTATGTTTAGCTGTTCTTCCATTGGTGTAAAGCTTGGAGGAGGTATCGGCAGTGCTATTGTCGGCTGGCTTCTTGCATGGGGGAATTTTGATGGAACTGCTGCGGTGCAACCGACAAGTGCTGTTAACGTGATTTTCTTTATGTATGCGGTAGCACCAGTTGTATTTGGTCTGATTATGGCTGTCCTGATCTATTTACTAAAAGTAGAAGATGCAAACAGAGCATGGGATAAGGAACATTTAGAAGGAGAAAAAGCATGATTCGTAGAAACTTTAATCATGACTGGCAGGTAACAAAAGGCGGGAAAGGTACTGATACAGCTTCGTTTATGGGAGCGTCAGGAATGAAAAAGGTGCATCTCCCTTATGATGCAATGATTCATGAGGAACGCACCCCTGATGTGGAAAGTGGTGCTCAGACAGGATTTTATCCGGGAGGAGAATACATATATCAAAAGTCTGTGATGATACCGGAAGAATGGAAAGAAAAAAAAGTAATCTTGGAATTTGAGGGAATTTATCAGACTGCGATGGTTTATATCAATGGTGCACTGGCAAAGCGGAATTTATATGGATATTCTGATTTTTATGTGGAATTAAATCCATGGCTGAATTATGGAACTGAGAATCAGATCAAAGTGATTGCAAATAATAGCACAGTTCCAAACAGCCGCTGGTACACAGGCAGCGGAATTTACAGGAATGTAAAATTAATCATCGGGGACAGGATTCATGTCCCCGTAGATGGTGTCAGGATTACGACTCTGGCAGCCGATGAAGAATCGGCAATCATAGAAATAGAAACAAAGATACAAAGTATCAGCAAAGTAAGAGAAAATATATCCGTAATTGTCTGTTTAGAAAAAGATGGAAAAATAATTGCCAGGGATAGACAGAAAGTGGTAATGTACCCAGAAACAAAGGAAACTGCGAGATGTAGCATCTGTGTGACGGAGCCGGAGTTGTGGGACTGTAATACTCCGAATCTATATCAGTGTAAGGTTCAGATTGAAGATGCTGGCGAAGTGTTGGATGAAACTATAGAGACATTTGGAATTCGGACACTGACGTTGGATTCTGTACATGGTCTGCGTATGAATGGAAAGGCAGTGAAGATGCGTGGAGCTTGTATCCATCATGACAATGGAATCCTGGGAGCGACAACACTGGAAAAGGCAGAAGAGAGACGTTGCAGGCAACTAAAAGAAGCGGGATTTAACAGTATTCGGAGTTCTCACCATCCAATTAGTAAAGCGATGCTGGCTGCATGTGACCGTTATGGAATCATGGTTATGGATGAATTGAGTGATATGTGGACTCTTCATAAAAATCCTTATGACTTTGCGCTGCATTTTGAAGAATGTTGGGAACAGGTAGTGGAACAGATGGTGGCAACGGATTATAATCATCCGTCGGTGGTATTGTATTCCTCTGGAAATGAGATTACAGAAGCCGGTTCCGATGCAGGAGCGGCAATCAATAGAAAAATCTGCAATAAGTTTCATGAGCTGGATCACACAAGATTTACGACAATGGGGCTGAACGGTCTTATGACAGCCGGACGGCGGTTGAAGGATATTATGACCGATGTGATGGGAAAATTCGGGACACCTGAAACAGACGGTTCGGGAAACAAAGACGGAAGCAATGCCTTTAACAGCTTTATGAGTATGATGGAAGGGGAACGTGGAGAATATTTTTCTACGCATCCGTTGCTGACAGAAGCGCTAGAAGGTTGTTCTGCATCCAGTGATATTGTCGGACTGAATTATCTCACCGGAAGACATGTATTAGAACAGGAGATTCATCCGAATAAAACTGTTCTTGGTACGGAAACGTATCCGGCAGATATTGTAAGATTGTGGGGAATTGTAAAACGATATTCACATGTCCTGGGAGACTTTACCTGGGCCGGGTACGATTATCTTGGAGAAGCGGGATGCGGAATATTCCATTACGATGGTAATGCGAACTTTTCCAGTGTATATCCTGAAAGGGCAGCTTATATCGGCGATCTGGATCTGATTGGATATCGGCGTCCGATCAGTTATCTTCGGGAAATCGTTTATGGACTTCGGAAAGAACCGTATATCGCAGTAGAAAGGGTAAATCGATATGGTATGAAATGTTCGAAAACACCTTGGATGCATAAAGACTCTGTTTCGAGCTGGACCTGGCCGGGATATGAAGGCAGACCTGCTGTTGTAGATATCTATGCTGATGCGGAAGAAGTGGAATTGTTTCTAAATGGGCATTCCCTTGGAAAGAAACCTGCAGGAGAACAAAATGAATTTACTGCAACTTATGAGTTGGTTTATGAACCGGGTGAACTAATCGCAGTCAGTTATGAAGCTGGAATAGAAACCGGAAGGTATTCACTGAATACAGCGAGCGAGAAGATACAGCTCTGTGCAGAAGCTGATAAAAAAGTACTTTGTGCGGATGGAGAAGATCTTTCTTTTATTATTGTGAAACTGGTGGATGAGAACGGAACGGAAAACCTTTTTGTACCTAAAAAAGTAGCAGTTTCTGTAGAAGGAGCAGGAAGATTGGAGGCATTTGGAAGTGCTGATCCGCAATCTCTGTCCAGCTATGGTGATACAGAATGGGATACCTATGACGGACACGTAATGGCTGTTGTCAGGTCAGGAATGGAGTCAGGAAAGATAAAAGTTGTTTTCACTTCAGAAGGATGCAAGGATATATGCGTGGAAATTGAAGTTCGTTAGTAGAAAGGAATATATTTTATGAAGAGAAAAGGATGGAAGAGAAAAATAATATCTTTTTTGGCAGTAATTGTAGCAACACTTGCTATGAATGAGTCTACTGTGTTTGCAAATGAAGATATTGTGTGTGGTGCAGATATCGGTTGGATGAGTCAAATGGAAGATGGAGGAGTTACTTGGGTAGATGATGATGGGGTAACAACAGATCCACTTGTTTTATTGAAAGATAAAGGGATTAATGCGGTAAGACTTCGTGTTTTTGTAAAACCATCTTCAGATTTTGAGTGGACAAAACCAGATGGGACCGTTTGTAAACTCGGATATACCGATACAGCTGGTCTATTATATTCGGCACAAAGAGCCAGAAATCTTAATATGAAAATATTAGTAGATTTTCATTATAGTGATTATTTTGCAGATCCTTCTATTCAGGATGTCCCTAGTGAATGGGCGGATGCAACAACTTCAGAGTTAGAACAGTACATATATGATTATACTGTTTATATAATGACACAGTTGGCTAATGTTGGGATTTACCCGGAATGGGTACAGGTGGGAAATGAGGTCAGTCATGGAATTCTGTTTCCAACAGGATCAAATACAACCAACGATTTTACACAGCTTACTCGCTATTTGAACAGCGGATATGACGCCGTTAAAGCTGTAAGTCCTAATAGCAAAGTTGTTACGCATCTAACGCATGGTGCGGGTATTGATCATTTCGAATGGTTTTTCAGTAATTTTTTGACTGTTCAAGGAGGAAAGACAGATGTTATCGGTATGTCATACTATCCATATTGGATGGGAGCAAATGATATCGAAAATATGACATATAATTTAAATAAAATGGCTGCAAAATATGGAAAAGAAGTTATGATTTGTGAAACGGGTGATTACGAAACAGATCCAGAAGGAACTTATACTCTGATGCGCCAAGAGATGAATGCTTTGAAAACTGTAGCAAATAATAAAGCTATTGGTATCTTTTATTGGGAACCAGAAGCAAATTCGGCGCTTCTTCCAGACGAATATCCTTTAGGTGCTACTGAATTAGTTGGTGAGAAAACGTTGAAGTTCACATCAGCATTGGATGCTTTTATGACGGAGCCGGAATTTTTGGATAATGAATGTAGTTTTGAAATCCAAAATTATAATAGTGGAATGGCTTTGAATGTCTCTGGAGGATCCACTGAAAATTCTTCGGTAATTGAACAGTATACATACGACAAATGGGATAGCCAGAAATGGATTTTTGAAAAAGTCGATGGAAATTATTATAAAATTGTCAATAAAAATAGTGGAAAAGTTCTGGACGTAAATGGTTTGTCAACATCTGCAGGAACTTCGTGTATTCAATATGATTATAATGGAGGTTGGAATCAGATGTGGGAAATTATTTCGACAACAGAAGGGCAATATAAAATTAAAAATCGTTGGAGTGGATTATATTTGGGAATTGCTAATGCTTCTGAATCTGATGGCGCTGTATGTGTGCAAATGGAAGATGATGGAAGTGACAATCTTAGATGGTACTTTTTGGTAACAGAATAGTATAATAAATATTAGAGGGTGAAGCACAGATTTATGTTTTCACCCTCTATTTATCTGTAATTACAAAATTATCTTGAAAAATTATCCGATTTGAAATAAATCAACAACTTACCTTTAAGGTCCAGTGCATGGTCTACCCAGTGGTCATTTTCATATACTTGTTTCGTGAGTGTATTGTAGATAATTGGTTCCTTTTCGCTAGCGTCAAGATCTGCCACCAGACAGTTTTTCCTGGCAATATAGGGATATAAGGCTGCCTCTACTTTTTTTCGTAGTTCTAAAGCCATCAGATGTATAAGAGTGACATCATAGGTCTGTGACATACAGTGGTTGATCTGTTTGATCATTCCCGAATCCTGAATTGTCTGGTTAACTACATCTGCCTGCTCGTCCATTGACACGTCAGGATTGATCAGTAACTGACCAGCTACAATTGATTTGACAAAGGCAGTGGCTGTCTGATTCACCTGTGCAATTAATTCTTCGTAAGGAGCTTTATAATAGGTCTTCAGGATATCCAAAGGGACATTCTCACGGTTCTGCTTTAGTTTGGAAAGCAGCTTTTCCAGGCTGCTTCCCAGTTCATAAGTAGTCAAGCACACATCACCTCAATTTCATTCGGTACGTTCTCATATTTCAGGTTATACCGGGTGTTACGGGTTTCGAAAACAATGCAGTTTCCGGATACTTCCAGAATACGTTCCACAGCAGTCGTCATGAAAGTATGTGTGTGAGTAGAAATCCATGCACGTTCCCCGATTCGAAGAGGCAGGAATAAGGTTCCAGTTACGGTAATTGCCTTTTTTTCAATGTTGCTTATTGGTCTGATATTCGTTCTTTTCATGGTGATCACACTCCTTTTTAACAAAATTCTTTCTCTAATGTTTTTGCCACTAACCTTGCACATCCCATTTCCATCTCAGTAAGAGGAGTTTTGGATAAAACTGCCAGAGCAAGAGGCATTTCCTTGTCATTGCGGATTGGAAACAGAGCTGCTACGGGTTCCCGATGATGGGAAAGCATATAAAGAGGCTGACTGATATCCAAAACTGCCTCATTTCCGGAGGCGATATAAGGCTCCAGTTTTTCCGGAAGGGAAGTGCCTTCTGGGAGATATATCCCTGCTGCTGCAATGACATACTGGTCTGTGCAGATAAAGGCTCCGTGCTTGATTGAGCTGTATAGAATGGAAAGAATGCTCTGGAGTTGTATAGTATCCTGCTGAGGCTCCCGACATTTCCGAATCCGGATTTCCTGATTGGATAATTCTACTTCCAGGGGATTTCCATTCTCTAATTTTAAAAGTCTGCGCAGTTTTGCAGGAATAACGATACGTCCCTGCGAATCTATGGTGCAGATATCTGAGTATTTCATAAAATCACCTTTCTTTCTAAAAGAAAAGAAGCAGCAAATTGCCGCTTCCTTTCCATAAACTTTATGCGGCATAAGGCGATGCCTGTGCCGGGTTTTGATATTGTCCGTTTTGTTGGACCTTTTGAGATTGTTGTTCTGCATAAGCACGCTTCCCATTTGAAATAAGGGAAGGTGCCATACAGGATTCCCAGTTGGTAATGTAAGAATCCGTGCGCTTTAGTAACGTATACAGGTCCATATCCGTTAGCTGGATAAAGGCGTTTTTTTCTAAAATAAAACTCCCGGATTTCATATAAGATCCGCCATTTTGATTTTTGACCTTGATGCCTTTGCCATTTACGATCTGAATCCGCCAGGGGCTTTTCATCATCCGCCCGTTCTGGTCATTTACATGCCGGGAAATAGAAAATTGCTGTGCAATGGAGTAGCCCTGTGCATCAGGATTTCCGTATATTTTGCTCAGCGACCATTCATATTCTTGAAAGCCTGCGGTGATCCTGGTTAAGAAAAACTGGATCTGTTCCGGTGCCAGATTGAACTGGACGATGATATTTTTATTTCCCGTGCCATTGGAATAATCCTGGATAGTGATCCCAATCAGGGAGTTGACATTATGACCGTTTTCCTGATACTCGCCTTTGGCATGTATCTGAGCATAACTGGTCAGTGGTGCATACCTAAGCCTGTCATAAACAGCAATGAGTTTGCGATCCGTTTGTAGTTTATAGATCTGCTCGGAGATCCGTGATGGTTGATTCTGATTCATAGCTTTTCCCTTCTTTCTACTTCAGGTATTGTTTCACTAACAGCGTCATGTTTTTTGGTAAGTCTTCTAGCTTTGTAATATCCAGAAAGCCATCCTGATAGATCCGCTTGATATTTTCCTTATCATCTCCGATCGCTGCAGCAAAGAGCTTGATCCCTTTTTTGGAATACTCCTTTTTAATGCCACGCAGGTCGGCTTCTGCTTCAGTGCCGTAATAGCCGGTATCTGCAGGCTGTCCGTCAGAAATGATGATCAGAAGTTTCTGCTTTTCCGGACGTTTTGCCAGATGCTCCGCCACAAAGCGGAGAGCAGCACCATCACGATTTCCGCCTCTTGCTGACATATCCATGAGCCGGTAGCGGTCTGATGTGTCGATCGAATCAAATTCTGCATAGGAATAAAGTTCTACGCCTCTGCCACCAGTTGAATGGCCATATATAGTAATGGGCACTTGAAGGCTCTGGCAGAAATCATAAAGCACAATGGCCGTCTTTTTCGCATGTGTAATCCGGTCTCCCCAGCTCATTGATCCACTCTCGTCTACCAAAAGTCCTACTGCAAGTTTCTGCTCTTCAGAAGGAAGCCTGGTCCTGGTGAAAAAGGTTCCATCTTCGTGGTGCATTGCACGTGTATCCAGACGTTTTCCAAATTGCAGGTTCTTTAATTTTCCACCCTCACTTTCTTCTTTTAAAAGCGGTGCGATAGACTTCTGCAGGCGTTTGGACGCCCGGATAAGCATTGGTGCTACGGCCTGATATGACTGTTTTAAAGAATCCGGTACATATGCCATTCGGTTGATTGTAACATGAACTCCGGTATGAGCATTTCCGTAATGGATATCGTTTGCTGCCTTCTGCAGTTCTTCGGTCATTTCCTGTTGGTACTGTGTTTCTGCTTTCTCTGTAGCGATGCCATTCAGGATCCGGAACAAGTCGTTGGCAGACTTTTCATAACCGGTGCCAAGGTACTGGTGATTATAAGTAATTCCTGGATTATTTTCGTCAAGGATGGTATTCGTTTTCGCAAGTGCAATCCGGTTTCCTTCTTCGGCTACAACATCCTGGGCAGCCTGCGTTCTTTCCTGACGCATGGCAGGAGGAGTACACGGTAAGGGATTTGCTTTCTGTTCCTTTTTCCCTTCTTCAGCCTGCTTTGGCATAGTACCGCCTTTGCCAGAAGGCAATGGGGTGGCACCATGAATCTGGTTACCCAAAAGTTCCTCTAACATCTGACTTGCATCCGATGCAGAATGTTGCTCCATTCGTTCTTTTGTCTCTTCGATCAGAGGCTTGATGTATTCCCATAGAATAGCCACAATGTGATTAGAAGCGTGAAAACGGTCCTTTGTTTCATCTGAATAAATGGCAACATCTACATATGGCATGCAATCTTCCAGATAATCCAAATAAGGACCTTTATAACCGGACAGGTTATTGATGGTTCCCGCCCTGCAGTATTGAAGCAGAAGATTTGCCATGATTGCAAAATCAGAATACTTCTTTTCAATCTGACTCTGGATTGATGGCATTTGTTCACACATCCGCAGGTTATTCAGTTCAATCCCCCGGCGGAAAGTGCCCGGATGAGAAGTGCACATTCGTGCCTCTATATAGATGTCTTCCAAAATATTATTGATATGAGAGGCGCAGGATGCCAGAGTCAGGCAGGTCGCTTTATCTTTGCTATCCATAGCCTCCAGTATTTCTTCACAATTTGTCTGATAGGAAAATTCCGTAAAGGAAGGATTGGATGGGTAGAAGGCACCTTTTTCTATGTTGCCAAGATACAGCCCTAGGGCTGTAAAATCTGAGAACAGCAGGTGCGCAGTCTCATGCCCGTTGAATCCGACAAGGCTTTCGGAACGGAGATACCGGGAAGGAAAACTCTGGGTGATTTCATTTGCAGCATTGATATGGATTTTATAGTTATCCGTATGTGCAATGCCTGCGTCTGCCCGGGCATTCCATTCCATCAGAGTCTGAAGACCTTGACGGTAGCGGCTGGTAGCCGCTTTCGCCATAGAGGTCAGGTATTTCTGGTAAGCAGATGATGTGAACAGTTCCTTGTCACTGATGGCAAGTTCCTGATCCCGAATCATCTGTTTTAATTTTTTCTGGTTGCTATTCAATTTTAATTCGTCCTTTCTTTTTAAAATAATTTTTCAGTCAAAAGCTCTTCCATGGTGTATCCAAAATAGACTGCCAGATGGTAGACCACAAATACGGGTGGAAAGCCTCTTCCTAATTCATACTTACGGTAAGATTTTGTTGGAATATGCAGAATCCTTGCCAGGGTTTTCTGGGAAAGATTCCAGCGTGGTAGTTTCCGCAGATAATGGATATTTGCGGAGAAAATATCCAGCATATCTTCTTCTGTAATTTTTAAATTGTTATAAGGTTTTCTCTGTGTCAATGTACCAACCCTCCTATGCTGCGAGAATAGAATCCAGACAGCCGGTTTCCACTTCCGAACGGCTTTCTGCGTCAGCAGATACCGAAGAAAGGATCGTGTAATGTGCAGCTTCCCGGACGTCACCACAGACCATATAGGACTGCACCCAGGAAATCAGTTCACGTACACCGCAGCATCCGTCTGTGATCAGATTCTCACTGCAGTATTCGGAAACAGCCTTGACGATCTGTGCCATAGTGCGGACCATTTTCTTATCTTTGCATCCGGTGATCCCGAGAACGCGCTGTACCAGTGTTTCTTCATCCGGCTCCTCCAGATCGATCACCAGATTCATTCTGGAAATGACAGACTGGTTCATCTGTTTACAGCCTGCATAATCATTGTTGGTTGTAACAACGATGGTCGTATCCGGATGCCTCTTGATCACTTCTCCGTTTGGCAGAAATACACTGTTACATCTGTCAAGAAGGGAATTGAGTCCTACTAAAACACCGGGGTTTGCGATGACCGTCGGCTCCTGAAGTTCCACCAGATAACCGTGTCGGATTGCCTCAACAAGAGGGGTATCTACGTATTTAAACTTCTGGTGGGAAGACTGGTTCTTATAATGCGCATGCATTTCATCAAAGATTGTGTCGATGAGCTGTTTGTATACCACATCCTCCGTCACCTCTTCGTCATAAATACCGGTCAGCTTCTGATAAGCAGTTGCTGGGTCTAACATGATATCCTGGAAAGATGGATATTCACTCTGAAGGCTGGATAATTTTCCATCCACGTCCGGAAGAATCTGACCGAGCAGATCAAATATCTCCGTATTGGCAGAGCAGGTAATGCAACGGTAGGGCAGATGTAAGCCAGCAGCAATCGCCTTGGCACCTTCTGTTTTTCCGGTTCCTGCAGGACCCCGCAGAAGAAAATTCCGCATAGGTGAAACAGTATTTGTTGTCAATTTTGCATGTTCACAGATCCGCTTGATCTCTGGCGGTATGATATACCATGGTTCCAGCGTTGGAACAGTAAGTTCTTCCTGGGGAGTGAGTATCCGTGATTCAGATAAGACGTATTTACTGATAAAGTCTTCTTTGGCAATGGATTCCGTGTTCCTTTTTGTGGTGAAACCGGGAATCAGCACTTGAAAAGTACCAAAGAGCGTATTTGTAGGAGCGTAAGTACCCTGCTGTACTGCGAATGGTTTGAGCTTAGGAATAGCACCATTGGCAGGAGTATCATTGGGAATCCCGCCGGTAGAAAGAGAAGTTCCGTATCGTAATCTGCGATAGATATTGTCACAAAGGACGGCTGCAGTTTTCACGGCTTCTTCCATATCCGTATAACCATTGTCACGGTGCTTTTTCAACTCCTGATAATATTCGTTAAACTCGTCATCCTGCATAATGGTAGGGAGAAGTGCAAACAAAAGTGCAGCTCCGCTGTTCTTATCTTCCTTCAAAAGATATTGGTCGGCTGTTGTTTCGGAATCTATTGGTTTGGGATAAATACCGGCAATGAATTTTCCGTTTGTCCGGTTATAGATCACCACATGCAAATCTCCGGTTTTGCTGGGATATTCCGCTATTGTATAATTATTCCCCTGGCTGCCAATTGCCCCGAGTTCTTCAGAAGCGGTTCCACCGGGCGGATTTTCCAGTTCCATGTATGCAAGAATCGCCCGGAGCGTGGACGCATGAAGTGTCGAACGTTTCTGAGGCTGTGTGCAGTATTTGGAATAGACATCCTTCCTGATGGGATCATCCGTATAATCTTCAAAAGGTTCCGGAAGTTTTCGCTTGAAAGACCAGTTACTGATCAGGTTTCCATTTGGCATAGTATTTCTCCTCCTTTTTTACATCCAGGATAATTCCAGGGTGCCTTCGTTTTCTTTTGCATTCAGCTCATCACGGATAAAAATATCTGTGAGAGCTGCCCAGTAGTTTTGGGGCGGAAAATGCTCGAAAGTACCTTTGATTTCCTTGGAATCTCCATTTTTGATAAATATTTCTCCATTTTCGCTGATAAATAATTTTTGATGTCCTCTTGCCTGCAGATCTCCAATCAGATTGGAGAGTAATGGCTTGCCAATTAGGGTATACCAAGACTGGGGATCCACCTGACCGATGGAATCAGTGCCTGCAGGTTCCGACTTTGGCTTTAATGATTCTATCGTCATCATAGAAAGTACCAGTTCTCCATAACAGTCCAGCCGGACTTCAGCAAAATTATATTCTTTCGTATGGAAGGTACGAATACGCAGGGCATTTCCATTCAGAAGACTGTCTACAGTTGGTTCTTTAGTAAATTCCCATGTGGCATTCGGATAAGAGGACTTCAGTTTCCCTGTAATCTGGTAACTGATCTGTCTCCAGAGCAGAGTTTCCATATCGGTGATACCGTCTGGATTCCCAGAGGAATATGCTGACTTTCGTTTGAGTGCCGGAGATGGGATGCGGGGAAGACGCGGGACAATCAGGAAGAGGAGACTTCCTAAAATACCTGCAAGTGCAATGCCCGCAATCACTGAGCGGTTTATATTATCCGGTACAAACAGTAATGACAGAAACAAAACGAGAACAACAGATTTTAATATTTTTAAACCTTTACTTTTTTTCCTTCGTACTTTCATTGTATGATTCCTTTCCTGTAAACAAAAAAAGAGGAACCGCCATGCCCGATGGGTAAGCAATTCCTCAACCTGTTATTTCTTTTGAGTTATCCGTTAAACGGAAGCTGGTCAGCCATGCCTTCCGGGATTCCCTGAAAACCGTCCCCGGTAAAGCCACTTTGCTGTCCATATGCCATGTTCTGTTGTGGATAATAGCTCTGCTGGTACATGTTGTTTCCAATCGGTCCAGAAGGTGGAACTGCATAAGAGTTGCCCTGTGTTCTGGCACCTGCGGTGTTTGGTATACCTGCATTTTGATTTCCAGCACCATTCATGTAGCCGCCTCCCTGAGCAGCGCGATTTTGATAACTGCCACTTCCTGGGGTAGCCGCACCTCCGTTGTTGTTATTAGGCATGCTATTGCCATTTTGATGATTTCCAGAATTTCCGTTATTCTCATTTTCCGGCTTGTTGGAAAGGCAAAACTGCCAGTCCTTGACATTAATTTTGGCTCCAACTCCTGGCTGCCCAGCCTTCTGTCCCTGCTGATAGAGAAATGGATGGATTTCCAGATCTCCATAGACATAAATACAGGTTCCGGATTTTACACCGGCTTTGATCAGACGCTCTGCCAGGAACTTGTTAAAATAGCATTGATAGAACATGGACTCGTATCCATTCTGACCATTTTGTGTGTTCTGGCTCCTCTGAGAGGAAGCAAGATCCAGACTGATGTACTCTGATCCGTTGTTCTTTCCTTGCTGCATGGCAGGATCCTTTGTTACCCTTCCCATAACATGAATAATTGCTGACATAAAAATTCTCCTTTCTGCCTCTTAGGGCTTTAAAATAATAAAAATGAATAAAAGAATAGGAAACCTGTATACCAGATTTCCCATAAATAAAAAAAGAGCCATTAAGTGACCGCATAATACGGCTATCCTAATGACTCTAATTTCCAACATAAACTTACGTGTGTTCTGGAAGAATGGTCCAGACTCCCTTTAGGGGATAACACAAAAACTCAAGTACAGTATTATAGTAACACAAGATATAGTAAGTGTCAATGAACGAAATGCTATATATTGGTTTCGGAGGAGAATCTACTACATATTGAACTATGAAAAAACAAAAGTATATAGTACAATAGAATTTACAAATAATAAATCAGAAAAGAGTAAATATATGACATATGATAAAATGCAATTATTTATAAAACCATTACCTGCATCAGTAATAATTAAAAATTATATAGAGGGACATCCGATTGATTGTGAAGAATATTTAACAGAATTCGTTAATTTTTCTAAATTGAAAAAGGATAAAGGAAATGAAACCTTCATCTTAAGAAAACATTGTGAACAAAGTCAGAAACAAAGTGATATTTATAATTCTTTTTATGAGTTAGATTTTAAGATATTAGTAGATACCCGATATATGGAAGCAAAAAGCACATTGAGTAATTCAGTTACAGAACTTTGCCCAGGGGTTACACAAATTGGTCCTTCTAAATTTTCTGGTAGTAAAACTGCTTTTGATATAATAAAGTGTTTTCGAGGAAAAACAGAAGAGGATTTAAGAAATATCGAACAGGGATTATTAAAGCTTCCTGAAGGAAAGGTTATAAGACAGACAATGCAAAAGATATCTGTTAACAAAAATATTATGTTTTTCCTTCCGTATGATTATTCATTTAAGAATCAAGAAACAGATTTTGAAGGTGCTAAATTAATTGCTGATTGTATTTCTAAAGATTTGAAAAGTTTATTAGCATATAGAAAAATGAAAGTAACAAAAGATACTTATATAGCATTTATATCAGAAAGATATTTTGTTATAACGGAGGAAAAAGAAAGTAGCCTCATTTTTTATGATATGATAAAAACAAGCGATAGTAGTTTATATAGTTTTTTGTATTCTGTTGGTAAACTGTAATTAGCTGTATTATAGATAAAGGGAAATGACCATGCAAAGCAAACAAGAAGTAATTACATATTGTCATTCTTTTGAGCAGGTATACGAGGATTATCCATTCCACGATTCTAACTGGTGTGTGATGCGCCATAAAGGGTCTAAGAAGACATTTGCTCTAATCTATAACAAAGATGGACATGTATGGATTAATGTGAAATGTGATCCGCAGTGGAGGGACTTCTGGCGAAGTACTTTTACATCGGTTGTTCCTGCATACCATATGAATAAGACACACTGGAATTCTATCATTCTGGATGGAACTGTCCCGGAGGAAGATATCAAACGGATGATTGGTGAAAGCTATGATTTAACAAAGGGGAAGAAAGCATGAGGATTTTGGTAGATGCAGATGCCTGTCCGGTGGTATCTATTGTAGAGCATATTGCGAAAAAATATCAGATATCAGTAATCTTACTGTGTGACACGAATCATATTCTGCAGTCTGATTACAGCGAAGTTTTGACAGTTGGAGCAGGAGCTGATGCGGTAGACTTCAAGTTGGTCAGCGTCTGCCAGAAGGATGACATTGTGGTAACACAGGATTATGGTGTTGCTGCGATGATTCTTGGAAAAGGAGCATACGGGATACATCAGAGTGGCAGATGGTATACGAATGAAAATATTGACCAGATGCTTATGGAGAGGCACTTAGCAAAAAAGGCACGAAATGCGAAAAAAAGAAACCATATAAAAGGTCCAGCGAAACGTACCGCTGAAGATGATGTACGGTTTGCAGAATCGCTGGAAAGGCTGATTCATAAATATCGTTAAGTGTAGGTCAGGATGAAAGAATACATTATGAAAGAATACATTATGAAAGAATACATTATGAAATATGAGTGTTACCATGTTAACTGGTAATATAAAAGATGCCGTAGACAAGGAAGAACCTTGCTACGGCAATCCTTTTGTGTTGATAAGTATATGAGAGCTGGATCAATCTTTTGAGGGAGAACCCGAGGATAGCTCCTCGAATCCGAGCAAATTATCACTGATCCCCATACTTTCTTCCTCGTTATAAGGAGATTTGCGAAAATACATTCGGTAATAGTGCCCTTGAAGCAGTTTTACACTTTTATCTGTCGTGAACTGATATTCCCGGTCATCGGTTCCGATAAGATGAATTTGCTGTGTTTTCTTAAAGGCTGAAACTTCCCGTTTGCTGCAATATCCTTCCACTGTCAGGTAGGAACCGGAATGGATGAGATGGTACAGGCTGATACACCGAATCAGGCAACATACACCGATTACGAGGCTCATAATGAGAAGGATTTTATCTTTTGTCTGCATCCCGATGATGCATCCGAACAGTACACAAAAAAAGCCGATTGCCGCCTGGGCAACCAGCTTGGATAGTAATGGTTTTGGCATAGTGCTCCTTTCAGAATCGTTGGAATGAAATTTGTTTATTAAGATACAGATTGCCGACAGCCTGCAGGACCGGATACTGGATATGCAGAATCTGTGCCTGGTCAGCCAGTGTCTGGTAGGTATATTCTGTCCCATCATAGAGTTGTGTGAGGACATCTTCTTCCCGCGTTGGAGCTTTCTTTTGCTCCACACAGGTCACCAGTTCTGCAGTGGTTAGCGGAATGGCTTTTGTAAGCTTTATGACGGTTTCCTCAATAGGCGTGTTTTTTTCTTTCCGCAGATATTTTCCAAAATCTCCGGGCTTGATTTTACCATCTACATAGAGCTGGATACAGGTAAATAGCCGGGTGGAGAAAGTTTCGTGAACCGGAAGGATGTGAAGTTTTCCTAAAAGCTGATAGAGTGCATCTACGCCGGTCACTCCTTCTCCTTTTGCAATCAGACCGCGCAAAAGCAGTCGGTTCAGATAGTGGGAAAATGCCAGTCCGTCCGGTCTGCCGCTGTTTTTAAGCCGCACATTGTAAGCAGATTCCAGTTCGTGTATCTGCAGAATCTGGAAGGCAAGGCAGCTCCAGAGAATAAGTTCGTGATCGCATAGTCCGAATTCCTGATGATTATTCAGAACCATAGGAGTGGATTTCCCATCTGTATTTTTGACAAATTTTAATGTGCCGATGGCGGTATAAAGTGTCAGCATAGAACTGCCTCCTTCTTGTTATGATGCTAATAGCTCATATAATAGCTCATTTTCTTTCAGCCATTTTCTCGCCTTGCTCTGCCATGCCCTTACCCTGTTGGAAGGAACCTGATATAGTTTTGCAAGCTCTCGATCGGTGTAACCGTCTTGCTGCAGACGGAGAGTGGCAATTCCTTTTTGTATCATATTGCTGCTTGTTGCTTCCAGTTCCTTCAAGTATGCAGTGGACAGGTTTTGTATCGCTTCCTGCTCCGTGGAAAGGGAAGTACGATTTTGGTGAAACTCACCTTCATAAGAGTGACCGTCCTCGGATTCCAGCAATGCATCTAAGGAACAGAATCGTTTATTATATTGGTAAACGGTACGCCAGTATCCGTAGATCGCATTACGGACTGCAGCTCTGGCATATGGTCGGAAGGGACGGTGTCCATCGTATTTAGAAGCTGCATTGCACAGTGCCAGGTAACTGGTTTGCGTAAGCTCTTCATATTCCTCCAGAGAAAGATTCGAATAATTCCGTGTCAGGACATTTACCATTTGCGGCACCAAATCCATATTTTCTTCCATGAGCTGGCTGTAGGGGATAGGATTATTTTTCATGTCATCCACCCTCCTTACCCTGCAAGGCACAGCGGTACATGGTTGTAGCGAAGGACTTTCTCTGATTCTTCTATAAGTCGTTCGCACATGTACTCACTGAAATTACCGATATGTGCCTGTGTGGTGTCGAGGCAAAATTTGTCTGACATCCACCGGTAGGCATCTTTCTTGGATAGAATTCCCTGTTTCCAGATCTGGTCAAAGATTCGGTGTGCACGGATTCGTTTCTCACGAAGAGATTTATTTGCCAGAGTGCCTTTAGGGCGAGTGGTGCCGGGATGGACGCCGACATAGGAATTGCAGACCGGATAGCGGCTGCATACATAAAGTTTGCCTTCCCATGCATTTTTTCCATGGACATAACATGTATCTCTTAAAATGGCCGGGCTGCCACAGTAAGGGCAGCGTATGATTTGTTTCTTCATCATGATTCACCTCGCATTACGTTTTTTATACGTACATTTATCCTTTATTAGTAAGTTTATTACGTTTTCTATACGTATATTGTAAGTAAAAGTGTGATGAATTCCCATATATCAGGGACGGAAACAGGTACCCAAATGTTCCCTTATTACCACTTTCTGCCATTTTTTATGAATGTTCTGGATAGAAAATGGTTTTGATTAATGGAAAAAGGCCACTGTCTGTAAAACGTTGGTAATTAACTGCCGTGAAGATAAACTTATTACAAAAGTATCGGAGCAGGAACAGTGCAATTAGTATCAAGCAGATCCGGTAGATGGTGAGCGCCTGCCTTTTCTTTTTGTGTAAAGAAGTAAATCTGCAGTACAGGATATAAACCATAGGGAGAAAAATCAGGGTAGTAAAGCCCTTGTCAATCGTTTGGATGATCAGAGTAAGCATGTTGCACACCTCCTTGTCTTTATTCATTCTGTACGCAGAAACAAGCAAAAACGCAACTTACCAGTCATAGTTTTTCTCTTCCTGCATTTTTAGGAGTTCCATACAGGGACAGTCGGACTTGACTGCTGTTTTAGTATTCAGGTAAGAGCGATATAAGGATAAAAAAGCAGATACAGATATGTTGCTTATGCATTCTTCCGGTTCCGGATAACAGGAAAATAAAATCCGGGCATCGGAAAGAGGAAGAATCAGCGGTTCTGCTGTGGTATCCGGATGAAATAGGAATCCGGGTTCCCTGCATATACCAGAAGTTTTACAGGAAGGGCAGGTCACATGGATGCAGTGATGCCAGTTCCCATCACAGGCATCTAAA
This sequence comes from Bariatricus sp. HCP28S3_A4, assembly GCF_052066395.1. Classification (NCBI taxonomy): domain Bacteria; kingdom Bacillati; phylum Bacillota; class Clostridia; order Lachnospirales; family Lachnospiraceae; genus Bariatricus; species Bariatricus sp. HCP28S3_A4. The sequence goes on from NZ_JBQHSE010000008.1 coordinate 82,001, forward strand.
AATCTACGAACATGTTTGATATCTGTCTGGATATAGGTTGTTTCCATATTCATCACCAAAAAGCAGGCAGTCTCTATGGACCGCCTGCACTGAAATTAAAGATTATTTTTGTTTCTTTTTCCGGAAATAGATTACTGTAGCAATACCTGCGAGCAGAAGGGCACCTGCAGCAATACCTGCGTAAAGAAGAAGTGGGGTATCATCGCCGGTCTTGACTGGTGTGGAGATATCCGGAGTATCTTTTGGTACATCGGTAATTTTCACTGTCTGGTCGTTATCATTTATATCTTCGTGATTCGTCAGTTCCACTTCTTTTTTGTTGTCTTTATCACCGGTAGATACATAGAGCTTTTCAAAAACAACTACATCGTGTCCAGAAAGAGAAGTAGCATCAAAGGTAAAGGTTACTTCTACAGTGCCTTCAGAGTTTTCCGGTTTGAAAGTTGCTTCAGATGTTACAGGTTTTCCGTCAATCAGTACTTCCTTACCGGTTTCCTTGTCTATCAAAGTACCTACGACCCGGTAGGTAAGGCCAGTTACCAGATCCTTGTAAGAAACGGTATCAATAATAGAGGTTTCTTTTTCTGCAAGGACTTCCTGGTCGCCGTCTTTTCCATCTTTAGCGGTAGTCTTAATCTCTGGGAAATAGATGGTCTGTGGATCATCATCAATCTGGGTATGGAAAGCAACTTCTTTGTCCTGATAAGATACAGACTCAAAGGCTACTATCGTTTTGCCTGCGAGAGCAGTGGCATCCAGTGTGAAAGTAAGCTCTACAGTGTCTTCCGCATCTTCTGGTGTGAAGGTCAGTTCGGACGTAACTTCTTTTCCATCGATTTGCAAAGGTTCGCCAGATTCCTTATCCATTAAAGTTCCGGTTAACTTGTACTCTTTATTTGGAATGAGATGGTAGGAAACGGTATCCGTAATGGTCAGTTCTTTCTTTGGAACTGCCATCTGGGTATTGGTATCCGGGCAGTTTGCCTGAGTTGCAATTTCCGGGAAAAAGATCTGCTGGCCTTCATCTTCGAGATCTGCATGAACAGCAATTTCTTTTTTATCCTGTGTTACAGATTCAAAAACAACGGTTGTCTTACCGGCCAGCGAACTGCCATCAAATTCAAAGACTACATCTACGGTGCCTGAGCTAGTTTCCGGCGTAAAGGTTGTTTTGGCAGTTACCTGTTTGTCATTAATTAGAACAGGTTCTCCAGTTTTCGCATCCATGAGTGTACCCGTTGCAGTGTATTTAAGGTTTGGAACCAGCCCTTTATACTGGATCGTGTCAATGAGTTTCACTTTCTCATCAGCATTTGCCATATGCTCACCGGTTTCAGAGTCTATGGCCTGCGTGCCGATCTCCGGGAAAGAAATCTGCTGGTCTTCATCAGAAAGGTCCGCATGGACAGCCAGCTGTTTATCTTCCTGATACAGTTCCTCGAATACAACAGTTGTTTTTCCGGAAAGTGAGGAAGCATCAAAGGTAAAAGAAACTTCTACTGTACCAGAGGATTTTTTCGCTGTGAATGTCTTTTCAGAAGTTACAGGTTTGCCGTCAATCTGAATTGCTTCACCGGTCTCAGCGTCCATTAGTGTTCCAACCAGCTTATAGGACTGACCTTTCTTTAGTCCGGAATATTCGACAGTATCTGCAAGAGTGACTTCTTTTTCCGGTTTGCTCATATGGGTACCTGTTTCTTTATCCAGAGCTGTTGTGCCGATTTCAATCAGGTCATCGGTCAGGGTTCCAAGGTCAATGGTAACGGAATCTTTATATACAGTCACTTCGAATTTTAAAAGACTCATTCCTTTATTGGATTCACATCTCTGCTCCTCAATGACATATTGATCATAGATAAGGGCACCTTTGGAATCGTCTGGCGTGGAAGATCCGAACCAGACCCCATCTTCAGATGTTTCTCCACGGTTGGTGTTCTGGGTGTGTTTGTTCCATTTGGAAGAAGTACTGGCATATCCATTTTTATCCGTCACGATGGTATGGCTTTCTCCGGTTGTAACAGAGGTGATGGTAAATGGAACATCAGAAAGACGTGTTTGTTCTCCATCGGATACCTTTACCAGTTCCAGATCGCCACGGTAGATCTGTTCTTCGACAGATGAAGTATTGTAGCACTGTACGGTTTCCTTGACACCATCGGCTGTGATCTTCTGTACGAATACAGTATCATTGGAAAAGTATCCGACAGGAGCTTTTGTTTCCTGAACAGTCACTGTACCGAGCGGGAGACAAATGGTTTTTCCATCCGTCTGTGTATAGAAAGCATCTCCAGATACCATATAATCTTTGGTGAAATGAGATTTCCCTTCTGCATCGGTCTTAAATATCCAGGTGCGTGCCGGGTTAGCCCCATTTGTGGCAGGATCCTGATCGGATTGTTCGGTATAGAATTTTACTGTAAACTGTGCATCCGCAAGAGATGCAGATCCTTGTGGCTGTGCTTCCTGTGCTTCCTTGTCCAGTTTCTGAAGGAGCAGATCCATTGGATTGCTCTGTGGGATTTCCGTCACATTTACAGGCGTGGTTGCTTCGGATTTGACAGTGACGTTATGGGTTTTGGTGTCCAGGATGAATCCTTTGGAAGCTTTGGTTTCTTTTACCGTGTAATTACCTTCCTCCAGTTCTCCGGATTTTGCATAGCCGTTTTTATCTGTTGTCAATGTCTGTACCTGTTTGTCTCCTTTGTAGATGCCATATTCGGCACCCTGTAAGCTATAGTTACTGTTCCCTTCGGAAACAGAGGCGTTGGCTGAAGATTTACGGATTTCCAGATAACCGTAAGGAACCTGATACCAGCTTCCAACAACAGTCTGGCTTCCGCTTCCAGGAATAATAAATGCCCGGAAGCTTTCCGGGGGAGCAGGAAGGCTTTTGATTGCTTGTGCAACTTCTTTTGCTTTGTCAATGAAACTCTGGGGTGCACCATGGAAGGCTCCGGTATCTGAAGAATACCCTGCATAAATATAGGCGACGACAAGATGTCCGATTACATAGGAATTGTCATCAGACCAGCCGCTGAAATATTTGTCTTTTACAGTTTTTTCATAGCCATAACCGCCATTTAAGTAATACAGTGCTTTCCGAAGCGGGGAATCCTTTGCCAGAAGGTCATAGGAATAACTGCCGGAAGCAGGGGTTTTCTTGAGTGGTTCCACACAGTAAGCGGTATTGTTCCCATCAAATGTCATGCGGGAAGTAAAGTAGTCTCCATACGGAATATTCGCTCCTGCGTGAAAACTGACGGTACCGTCTGCCGCATGAACAGTCATGCCGCCGGAAAATACGGTGCCGACAGTAACCAGTACTGCAAGCAGAAATGCGAGCAGCCGGTGGATGGATTGATTTGTTCTTTCTAACATAAGTCTCCTCCTTACTTTGAAGATATGAAAAAGGCAGCGATTTTGCTGCCCTGGGTGTTAACCGGCTTTTGCTTCTTTGTGTTTCTGGCGTTCAATGATTTCCAGAAGCTCCTGCCGGTCGGTGGTAATCAGCTCTTTTTCCAGTGTGGATGCTTTGAATTCCACCGTAATGTTATTGTTGTTTGTTGAGATCAGGCCATTCCCCCTTTGAAAATGTGTGATATTCATGACTTCGGTTTCTGACAGGTGCAGGATATTTTTTACCCGCTGTGCCTCTTCGTCCTCCATGTTCAGGATGATCTTGGTCTTACAGTTGTTGATGATACCTTTTCCATATTTACCATCATCCAGAGCAAAGAAATCATTTAAATCTTGTGTGGCAAAAATGCCGGCTCCTGAGTAGGCACGGATGATTTTGGCAATCTCCAGAACAAATTCTGCAGCCAGACGGTTACTGGAAGCACCGATGAGCTGCCATACCTCATCAACGAAGATCGCTTTTTCCTCTGTCCGGTTTTCTTTCGCTTTATCCCAGACGTAATCCAGGGCAACGAACATGCCGACCGTCAGAAGGTCAGAGGAACCTGTCAGTTCCGAAATGTCGAGTACTGTATATTTGTTCGTCAGGTCTACGTTCGTTTTCTGGTTGAAAGAAGAAGCAGAGCCATGGACCAGACGGTTTAGGATATGTGCCAGACGTTTGGTATCCGGACTTTCCATCAGGATGTTATAGACATCCTCAAGGATCGGCATTTCCTTATACTGGTTTGGATGATCCGGGTCAATGAGGGATTCGTTTTTATGTGTAATCCCTTTTCTGGCATAGGTTTTAATGAGTGTCTCGTCCAGAAGCTGTTTCTCCTCATGATTCATGTCAGGAATCAGGAGAGAGAAGAAGATATGGAGCCTCTGGATTTTGGAAGCCAGAGCGGAAGCATCCAGTGTTGGTCCGTCTAGCAGTTCATTGACAGAATTATCAACTTTGCGGATTTCCATGACGTTAATGCAATTTTGGCTGGCAGGAGAGATCTGGATAAATTCTCCACCTACGTTTTTACAGGCCCGGTAAAATTCATGCCCCTTCAGAGGAGCAATGATGAAGACCTGGATTCCCTTCCGCCGCATCCGAAGTGCCATAGTCTGCATGGTGAAGGTCTTACCGGCACCGGAGCATCCAAGGATACAAATGTTGGAGTTTTTATACTGTTTGGAATCAAAAATGTCCGCTATGACCAGTGAATTGTTATGCTTATTTACTCCGAATAAGATGCCATTGTCATCACAGATGGAGTAGCTGGTGAACGGGTAGCAGCTTGCAGCTCCCGTAGTCAGGACATTTCGTTTTGACAGTTCATAGAGTTTTTTATCCAGGTTTGCAAGCGGCAGTGAGGATAGGAAGCCCTGCTCCTGTAAGAAGTAGCAGGAGTGCAGATCCATATCCTGGGAAATCAATAGTTTCTTCATTTCCTGAATACGCCACTGCAGTTCCTCAAGATTCGAAGCAGTAATCGTAATCAGAAGATTGATATAGTAAAAGTCTTCATTATTTGCCAGACCAGCTTTCAGGAAATATCCGGATCGTATTGCAGAATCCAGATCATCAAAGTCTGCGTTTGTATCGGATGCATCCTTGATCTTTGACCTGTTGATACGGATCTGTTGTCCAAGTCGCTGCTGAATCTTATCCTTTGGCTGTTTATGCAGATAAAAATCAATGTCTATGCCTTCCCCGGCGTTGATCAGTAAGGACAGCCAGCCGGGTGCGACCTTCTGTTTATAGCCGTCGCTTGGAACCAACAGGTATGCATGATAAATTCCGTTGATCCGCACATAATTGGAGTGTCGGAAATCTACGGACTCCGGTGCAATGAACTCGTTGATCCGGATATGATCCAGTTCTTCCTGGCGACCTTCCTTCATATAGCGTGCAAGGACATCTGCGATTCTATCCTGCAGAGGCTTTTCCGTACAAAGGGTTCGGTTTAATAATGTGTATAGGACATCGGTTGTAAATTCATCTTCATTATCATGGGTAACCACCTGATTTCCGCATTGATATAAGAACGTCTTAGCTGTCTGGGCGGCTGTCTCCAGTGCAGCAAGGATTTCTTTTTCTTCTACTTTCCGGTTTACATTGAATGGTTCATACTCAAAGATTAGAAAGAACCGTCTTGAAACGGCCTCTCTGGAACTTAATTTCTTTACGAACTGGATGTAATCTTTCTGCAGTTCCCGACAGTGAGGATTAGTCTCAAGGGACAGTTCCAGTGCTGCCTGTTCCAGATGTTTATTGATATCTGCCTTTTTGGAGATCATCTTAATCTGTAATTTGACCGGGCTGATTTTTAAGTAGGAGATAAAGCTGTAAATGATGCCTTGCTGTTCCCTTGCGCTTCGCAAAAGGAAGTTGATAGGTTCAATCTCCAGAATCTTTACATATCGGTGGTCAGTGGTATAGATGATCCCGTTGGCAATTTTATCAATCGGAAGATAATCCTCCAGTGTCATGTCCTTTCGCTTTTTCTTTTTCGAGGAAGCGGAAGGTGAAGGATCAGGTTGTTTCTTATTGGAGCGTGCATCTTTTTTCGTAGCTTTCTCCAAACGTTTTGCCTCCTTTTGGGCAAGCTTATCCTGATGCAGTTTTTCTTTATGCTTTTGCTTTTCAGCTTTTAAACGCTGTTTCTTTTCACGTTTCGCAACTTTGAGGGCTTTCGCCTGTTCCTTTTTTCTTTGTTTCTTTTCAAATTTCAAAATCCGTATATCTTCCCTGGCCTGCTTCTTGATGCCGCGTTTTGTAGATATATCATAAATCCGACGTTCTTTTTTTTTAGAAGCTGGTGTGGGAGCAACTTTTGAATCGGGTGTAATCCCTTCCTCTGAAGAAGATGGCATATTATAGGTAACCTCCTTATCATGTGTGGCTGTCTCCATTGGTTGAGGTGATAGCTTCTTTTTTTTCTCCCGATTCTTTTTCGTCTTTGGTTCTTTTTGACGAGGATTTTTACGCTGTTTTCCCTTTAGCTCCGGTTTGGTATCCAGCCGGTATAGGATTCTGCGGTTAAACAAAAAACGGACAGCATTCATCAGGAAAGCCGTCAGACTTTCCCCTCCAATGCCGATCAGGGCGACCATGGCTGCTGGAAGAGATGTCATACATAAAATGATGATCCGTATGGTCAGGGACAGGGGAAGATGCACAACAGGTATTGCAATCCCGATGGCAAGAATGGTGCCTTCAATTGCATTGCGGATCTTGAACATTCCTCCCATGAATGTACCCCGCTCAATAAAATTACGGGGGATTAAGGCAATTTGTTGTTCTTCAGGGTTGTTCACGGCTGCACCTCCTTTGCATTAGTTTTCTTTTCCGGTTCTGTTGCTTCGATATCGTTTGGGGTATCAGCAAAACCGCCTTCCTGCATGGATTCTATTTCTTCTGTAGTAACAGCTGGAAGTTTTTGATCCGTCTTACGTTCATAGGTAATTATGTTTTCACTGACTTGCAGTTTTTCTTCCCCAAATAAAAAAGCACCGGTACTGGTGCTGCAGGTAACTGGAAGGGTAGTATTATCAGAGAAAGCAAAAGTAAGCATGATGTCGTTTCCTTCCGGATAGGTGGTCTGTTCTGGAAGAAAGGTCACAGAGGTAATGTCTGTTTTCCCAGTTTCTTTGAGATACAGAGAAAATTGTTGCTTTAGTTCATTAATCTGGATGTCTGCAAAAAATGCCTGTAATTCTTCAAAGGCAACGTATTTCAATGTGGGAAGTGAGGCAGTATTCTCTCCTTCCGTTTGGATTTCTTTTGCGGGCTGATTTGGGTCAGCCGTATGGTTTTTCTGTTTTTCTGCTTTCCATAAGGCAGGCAGTACAATGCCTGCTACGATCATGCCGATCATCAGCAGGATGGAAAGAATCAATTTTTTTCTGCTCATAAGCTCTCCTTTATTTCTTGTCAAAGATCCAATATGCACTTGCTGTTGCATGAATTTCTGACATCATATCAAATTCCCGGTTGATATAGTTTTTGGATGCACTGTCATTCGGATCGTTAACCAGTACCTTTCCGGAAGCCGTTACACCACGAAGGACAATGAAATGTCCGCCTCTGGTAAATAAGCCTGCACTTTGGGAACTGATGACAGGATGGCCTTCTGACAGTGCTTTTAGGACTTTATTGGGATCGTTGGTATGGGTGACCGATCCGCATCCAAAATGACTGGCTGCCGCTGCAAAGTAGGACCAGTAAGTGCCGACACCTGGTTTGTAGTAAGAATTTCCACACCAGGAAACTGCATCTACCGGAGTGATGGTTTTGCCCGTTAAATAACTTGCGACCATGGCAAAGCTGGTCGGGCCACATCCGCTGGTTGCAATGGAACCTCCGCCATATGGAATATTTCCGTAATCTGTCTGCAGGTAATGAGGTATCTGCATTCCATTTGCAGGATAGGTGCCGCCTGTAGAAGTAATGATGTAGTACCGGAGTACATGGTCTACGTATTCTTTATCGCCATATCTGGAATAAGGCCAGTTAGGGCGGGCACACATCATATCAGAATAAGCGATGGCGTTTGCTTTGGTATAACCACTGTCCCGTTCCATGGCCCAGTCAATATAACCGGAACCGTAATTGTATCCCTGCAAAGCAAGCTTGATCCGGTCAAGATCTGTTGGACCGGTGCATCCGGCTTTATCCAGGGCATATTTGAGTTCCTGAATTCCGCATTCGATGCTGTACTCTGGGTCCGTAATACCGTTAGGCACATGGGGATATTTCTTATTAAATCCACCTTCTGCCGCCTGCATGACATCAAGACCACGTCCTCCGGATTCCTGCATCATCACAGCAAGGATTAGTTCCACATAGGGAGTCATTCCGTATTTTGTAGCAATCCGTTCTACGGTTGCCCGGTAGCGAAGCACCTCATCGGATACATTGGCAGTTGCGACTCCGGAAGCAGAGGAACCAAAAAAGAGGGTCAGATTTTCTGCATAAGCGTCTGCCACTTTTTTCTGTTTGTCGTTCAGATGAAAGACATGGTCTGCAAAATAAGAATCACCGGCATAGTTGATTACAAAGTTATGCCGGGTAAAGGTAACTGTCTGAGTATGAGAATCTGTTCCTTCACCGGCGTCCCCTTCTGCGCCGGCATCCACCGTAACTTCCATGGTAACTCTCTCTGTTGATACTTCATAAGTAAAAAGTCCATCCTTATTCGCCCGGATGACCCGCTTCAGTTCCGTAAGGTTGATATCCCGATAGTTGTCTTTACTTGCACAGAACTGGGCAATGAGCTGATTGGCATTTACAGAGATATAGTAAGCATAGGGATCCGTAATAGATACGGCATCATTTTCCGGTACACGAGAAGCCGCGGCATTCACCTCAGCAAGTACCTCATCGTGACATTCCTGTAAGACTTCTACAATGGCTTCATTGGCAGCACGTATATTTTCATTGATCCTGCTGTTACTGGTAAGTGCTCCGGTATTTTCGGAGAGATTTCCGAAGACAAGTCCTGGAAGCATGACAATGAATAATACTGGAATTAGAAGCACAGAAATAATTACGGCGACTGCCTTTTTAAAGGTTTCCCGGTTCTGAATTGCAGCACCAATGACGGCTCCAAAGGGACCGGCTGTGGCACCTTTTACAGCACCTGAAATAGAAGCTGCAGCTCTGCCTACCCGAACTGCTTCATTCAGACCGGTCTGATGATTTGCCAATTAAATTCGATCCTTTCTTGGAGGTGTCGGGGGCAGTTTCTGGTCGATGGATTCATGGTAGGCAACTTTTCCACCGCCTGCGTCATAAGGGGTTTTAGTTACTGCATCCTGTGCATACTGCTTGTACCATGTAGCACCGTCTACAGACTGCACAGTTTCATATGTACCCTGTGAGGGTGCCATATATTGGTCTGCATGATAGAGAGCAAACTCTCTGGAACCTGATTCGGTAGATTCCGTTCCGGTGATCCGTCCACCTCCGATTTCCATATTGGAATAATTGGATAAAGGGTGTGTGGAATCTACTTTCATGCCCATATAAGAAATATAAGCCTTTTCTGCATCTGCTCCTTTAATGGAACCGACCTGATTGTAGTTACCCTGTGCAATGCGGCTGATCACATTGTTGGCAAAGTCTCCACCTTTATTTAAAGAAGAATGATACATGACACTGCCGATGCTGGAATGCTCTGTGTAGCCAGTTGCCGTATTGACTGCGCTACGTTCCACCTGCCTTCCGACAGCTCCGGCCAGTCCACCTGACAGGAAGCTTCCACCGACAGCAGCATCACCTGGAGAAGAGGGGGCTCGGTAACCGCCACTACCGCCGCCACGTAAATGCATGGAACTTGCCAGACTCCTTCCGGCGATTAAAAGCTCTGCCATCATGTTCCCGCCAGTGTTTCCTACATTAATGCCGAGGCTTGCCATGAAAGAATCAATCTTTTGGCTGACTTTTAAAAATGCGATGGCGCAGAGAAACCAGATGAATATATTACCGGTAACGGCTTCCTTTCCCTGGTTTGCCACTGCCTGTTCCACTTCTGCTTCCGTAAGTTCTGCCGCGAAGACTGGGAAGGAACAGAGTATGACCATGCAGGCAGTAAGTGTCAGCAATAAAATAATATTTCTCTTATGTTTCATGTGTTCCTCCTGAAAAAGTAAGGTTACCATTGGGACGATAAATGGGGATTCGTTGCTTAATGGATTGCATTACAGGATATTGCTGCTTTTTCAGACCATAAACTGTAGACGCTGCCATTATCTTTAACTGCACGAACTGCCACGGTTGCAGATTCCCAGTTCGTTCCTACCTTCTGTTTTAAGCAGCCTGTTACAAACTCATCTGCCCCTTGATTTACAGTCAGATAATTATTTGTTGTAGTGTATACGTGTTCCGTTCCATCTGCTTTTGTAATCTTAATCTCGTATGATGTTGCATCATCTACAGCATTCCACTGGATATTCAATCTACTTTTTGAATAGAACACATTGCTGTGTATATATGTAGCTCTGGTGATTGTCGTGGTATTCAGAAGCTTAATATCTAAGTCTTTCACAGCATCTTCTACTGCGTTAGATATTCCAGTTTGGTAACTGTCAGGCAGCTTCACAGTAATATTTGGGACACCGGTATATCCGTATTCTGATAACGGTTTATATTGTGGTGTTGCTGCATGTGCCGTAAGGGTTGAACCAAGCAGCATGGTTGTTGCTAAGGACATTACGATTATTTTTTTGGCTTTTTTCATATTTGAATTTCCTTTCTTTGTTTTGTATCAGTGTTGAATTTCAAGTTATTCTGTATCTCACATTAGAGAGATAATGGGTTGGCAAGGAAGGTCCCGACCATTGAAGTAAAGAGCCGTAAACACCAGGCGTTCATCAGCAGCAGGAAAAATTGTCCCCCAAGCATCCGACACCAACTCTTGAAAATATTACCGGTTGCCTGAGAAGAGCCCGTTGCGAAAGCGACTGGGGCTGTATAGACGAGAACGCCGAGAAGAATGTAACGCTCTGCCGCTTCAAACAGCAGTTTGATGTAATTCCATGCCAGTATCAGTACCAGGATCAGTGCAGTAATCGCAACAGCTCCATTGGCACAGACACCGAGGATAACTGTGATAACGGAGTTAAAGTCTGCGAATTTTAGCGGAGGCAGATCTTCTGTCAGTATCCAGCTATATGGTGTTCCTGCAATGTCAAGTAAAAGATCTACGATATCTTTTGCATAGAAAGTAAGGAACAGGAAGATGAAAGAGCGCATGGATAATTTCAGTGGATCTTCTGCCTCAATTCCGGCACCAGCAAAGTAATTCTTAAATAACTGCCAGACCCAGTTCAGTAGGATCAGACCAATTGCCAGAGCCAGAAATACCTGATACATGCTCTCGGCTGCGGGGAAATATCTTAAAAAGGTATCCATGGAACATCCCAGAGCACCTAAGACCGAAGTGGTAATAAGATCCAGAATGTTCATGACCTGTTCTGCAATCCATTCTACAATTCCATCTAAGATTCCCATTTAGGCACCTCCTTTCCTGGATTAGCCATTCCATTTACCTCCGGCAAAGAACGGTGTGATGTAAGCCATGATGAAGCCAAGACCGTTTAAGATTGCCCAGGTGATGACGATACGCTTGAGCCATGCACGGGATTCGTCCACGGTTTTTCCTGATTTGGAAAAGTTCATCATTAAAAGAGCCACAGATGCTGTTACAACAGCAGCTATGGTAGAAATCAGGATAATCTGGTTGTAGACATCTTTCATGATTTCATTTGCTTTGTCCCACATGTTAGCTGCCAAGACCGGCTGGATATTGCATGCCAGAAGCGTGAACAGCAGGGATGCTGTGTAAATAATCCGCATGTAGTCAGGACGACGCTTTTCATTCGGCGGGTTTTCTTTGACTGTATGTTTTCTCACGTAAGTTAAACCTCCTTCATATGAAAAGGGCAGTATGGAATATCCATCCTGCCCCGATGCTTATAGTTTTTTAGTGCCTCATGCCAGTTTATCCGGCAGCAAAAAAGCAGCCCGGTCAATACAGGCTGCCTGATGCAAATACAGTATAAAATTGTAAAGCCGATTCACCTCCTGCAAGAAAAAACGCAGCCAGTACCAAAAGGGAGAGGCAATGACTCCGGTACCGCTGCGCAATTCCTGCATATAATTTTGACAATACCAATTTTAGCATGTGTATATTTACATGTAAATCGCAGAACTGTGCCAGTTTAGGTCGTGGAAGAGCCATAACTGTGCCATGACATCAAAAGTGCATTGATTCAACACCATTAGAGTTGGTGCAACTCTACCAGATACTGTATAGAAAAATCCTTGGCAAATATACTAAAAGTACGATTGTAACGCCGTAAGAATTAGTATGATTAGGAGAAGATAATATGCAAGGAATAGGGAAAAGGATTCAAAAGAGCAGGGAAGCTGCCGGACTAAAGCAGGAACAGCTGGCAGAGATGGTTGATTTGAGTTGTAATTATTTAAGTGCCATAGAGCGGGATGTGAAGACGCCAAGGCTGGATACATTTGTAAGGATTATTAATGCGTTGAATGTATCAGCAGACGAAATCCTGATGGATGTGCTGGAAGTAGGCACAAAAACGAGATGTACGCAATTGGAAGAAAAGATGAAACACTTGCCAGCAAAGGAGAAAAACAAGATTCTTCGTGTTTTGGAAGTGATGATTGAAGAGGCGGGGAAATAGTGTGCGTATGGGCGTGGACTTTTTGAAGATCCGGAAGATGCAATATAGTGCGTGAATATTTGGAAATCATGTGCTATATGATGAAATACATTTTCATATCTGTTATACTAACGCTAATAGAGTTAATCTACTAATTCTAAAGTGCGGAGGCAGTATGAAGAAAATTGGAATAATTATCACAGTATCCATAGTAAGTCTGATGGCAGGCATTGGAGTTGGAAAAGGAGTAGAAGGTTATAGGCAAAATAATAAGAATGAGGTACAGGAAGAATCTGTGGTCTGTGAGTGGAAAAAACCGGAATCGGTAAAGAGTAAGTTGAAGGATCCGGACAAATGTTACTTGTGTGGTTATGATAACCGCAGTCTGATGGGGCTGTTTCGTAAATATGATGATCTTGGAATCATCTGTGTGAATAACTGGTATGTATTGGATATGAAGATACGGAATCATGATGATGCAGGGAATCTGACAGGTCCACAAGGGCATATTAATACGACATTTACTGGAACCGGGGAGGGAGGATGCTTTTTTCATGCAAGCCCGAATTCTGATAGGGGAATCTCAGATGTAACTGTAAGTTACGGTGAGAACAGTATACTGGATGTGAAATTTATCCGGAAACATCTTTGTCAGGACTGTCTGGATAAATTAATAGCAGTGATGGAGACTTATGGACCAGAGGATGAACCGTGGAAACCAAGAGATTTGTGTCTTGTGGATTTTAATACACTGGAGCTGTATTCCCTGCAAGGTAATTATAGCTCATATTATGTGGGAGATTATTATGTCGAGGTCGATGACAGCAGGGAAGAGGAACTGAAGGTTACAGCAGTTTATGCTCCGGAGTTGGAGAAGAACGGGGAGAAATCAGGAGAGTGATTGTAGGATTTGTATAGGGAGAGTATAATAGAAAAAGAGTTAGACGATTATAATTTGTAGATTAGTTAAATTCCGGTTTGTTTGCTGAAATATACACGATAGCATAGGTTGATTTTAGTATTTCAAAATGATTGGATGGGAGATGAAAAAATGACAAAAACAATACATATGGTTAGAAATGTGTTTAATGAACGGTCACCAAGAGAAATAAAAAGCATAGATAATGTATTTGGGGATTTTCTTGTAAATAAAGGCTTGTACGATGAAATAGAGATTACAAAGGATAATATTTTTGAATTAGCTGACTTGGTAGGGGGACATGTAAAAATTGACATTTATTGCCCTAAATGTGGAGAAAGCAGAGTGTTTTCTTGTGAGATGATTCCGTATTATTGGTATGATGAACATAATCAAGAAATAAAAGGACGTTCTTTAGAAGAAGAAATCGTATCATGGCAAGAAATTCAAAATATGGATGGAACTCGTTTTGTAGGTGATCCAGAAGCACCTTGGACATGGACCAATAATTCTATAGAGAATGACACTCGATTAATGGTATTTAAGTTTTTTTGTGCAATGGATAATACACATCATTTGGACTATATTGTTCTTACATATGGAAATAAGATGAAAAAAATTGGTCAATATCCTTCTGTTGCAGATTTGTCATTCCCTGAATTGAAAGAGTATAGGAAGGTTATGACTAAGGAAGATGAAAAGGAGCTTAAAAGGGCCATCGGATTATTTGCTTCTGGAATTGGAGTAGGTTCTTTTGTATATCTTAGAAGAATTTTTGAGCGTATCATTGTAACTGCTAGTCGAAAGGCAATAGAGGAGGGAAAAATAAAGGAAGAAGAGTTTGGCAAGGCTCATGTGGATGAAAAAATAAAGATGCTGGCAGAGTATCTTCCAAAATCATTAGCAAATAATCCTGTATTCTACGGAATTATTAGTAAAGGAATTCATGAGTTAAGTGAAGAAGATTGTATAGAGTTTTTCCCAGTGATGCAAAGCTTTATAATGATGATTTTAAGACAGTGGGAAAAGATACGCAGAGATGAGGAAGAAGAAAAGAAATTAGCAGCTTCTCTTAGTCATATTGCTGCAAAAGTAAAATAAAAAATTACAAAAGAAAAAATAGGTGTTAAGCACATTGTAATGTATCATGTTACTGTTTTAACATGGATAGAGATGATTACGGAAGAAAAATTGCTGATTTGACCAAAATTGTTGGATAGTATGAATTGATAAGAAGAACAGGTGGAAAGACCAAGACTATTGAATTTGAAAAAATAACAAAGGAGAAATAAGTAAATTGGTAAAGGAAATATTATCATTGATCGGCAAATTAATGGACAAATATGGAAATACGTTGTTGCTTGCGTTTGTAGCAGGAATTCTTACAATCAGCAAAGCCCCTAAAGATTGGATCAATATGCTACCATTTGGAACGCAGAATATATATTGGGGCTTGGCTGTTTGTGTTGTAGCATACATACTTATAATCAATTATTTTCGACATGCATATAGGAGTTTTAAAAGGAAACTTTATTTAAGCAAATCATCAGAGGAATATCATAAAAAGCAAAATCAAGAAGCCATGCAAATACTCTGGGATCAGGTGGATGGACTAAGCGAAGCAGATAGGGCAGATTTGAGAAAATTTATTGAGACAAATAATCAGCCGATTTCTAAAGGTGGATATTTTTCTTATGATAGCCTGTATCAATCGGATTGGGTAGTGTCTATGGAGAAGAGAACACCAAAAACCACTACTGCAATAGACTATACTACTGGTAAGGAAGTTACTCTTCATGGGTATGATACGCATGTGTATAAACTCAAAGAACCGATTTTTCTAGCTCTGAAATACTCTATGGAGACATATGGGCGGATTGGTAATTTTGAATAGAGATTATAGGAGAAAATAGATGGATAGACAGATGGTATTAGAAGAAATTGATGAGTTGAATAAAGAGGGCCAAAAGGTGTTGTCTACTAAGTGGACAGAAGAGATGGGTGTTTATACGTTTGTGGAAGAAGAAATATATTATAGTTGGCGCACAAAAACTTTGACATTTTTAAAAATGTTTTTGCCAGAAGAACATGAGTATGTAAAGACGTTTTCTGAATTAAGAGACAGTGATTTCACCAATGCTCAGATTTGCGTTCAGACACTGGGAAATGTAAAGAGTTATCTGGAAAAAGGCTATATCTCTCTTGAAGAGAAAAAAGAGATTGATGTGGATGGTGTTCTGGAAAGAATATTTTCACGTTTTTATAAAGTGGCAAGACAGCTAAGAGATAGATATAATAATAAGCCTACGCTTGAAATTGAAGACGAATACGATGTGCAGGATTTGCTTCATGCTTTATTACAGTTATATTTTGATGATATAAGAGCAGAGGAATGGACTCCTTCATATGCAGGCAAATGTGCAAGAGTGGATTTCCTTTTGAAAAATGAAAAGATAGTAATAGAAGTCAAAAAGACTCGGAGAGGGCTGGACGATAAAGAATTAGGTGATCAGCTTATTATTGATGTGGACAGATATAAAGTGCATCCAGATTGTGAGAGACTTGTTTGTTTTGTATATGATCCAGAAGGGCGAATTGGAAATCCCAATGGAATAATGGCTGATTTGAATAAACAGCATGAAGGATTTGCAACTGTATATATTTATCCCAACATGTGAGGAAGAGTGCTGTTGATGTTGGTGGCAATCCTTTTTAAATCATATTTGGTATATTTACATCCTAAGTTTCCATAGATTGAATAGAAAAAAGGGGGACTTGATTTCTCTCATCCCCCAGTGTATAATTTACTTAAGAAAGGTGATCAGATGCAAGATCTGATGCCCTCAGTAAAATTTAATTTATTTCTATGTTAAGACATAGCATCCATCAAACTTTCCTAGGGTTATCGTGGATGCTATTTCTTATTATGTCGGTTATCTATGTAGGTCAAAGCCGCAAAAACTACTAATAGTAAAGTAAGAACTTCCATTGTGTTCATGGGCATCACCCTCTTTCTAAAAACTAGAGGGCGTTTCGAAATTGCATCCGCATTCTTCCTTGTTCAATTATACTTGCTAAGTATAACACAGTCAGATATCAATGACAATGGATGAGCAGTTGAATGAACCAAGAGAATTATGTCTGTTGGATTTTTATTTACTGGAGTTCTATTCCTTGTAATGTAATAATAGCTCATATAATGTGGAGAGTTTATGCGTGGAGATTTATGATGGAGAGGAGGAACGGAAAGTTACGGTAGTTTATGTTCCGGTGTTGGAGGAAAATGGGAGAAAGTCAGAGGGATGATTGCAGCGGTAAAAAAAAGAGAGTATAATAAAACATAATGTAGATTGTTAGAGAATGGGGATTATTTTGGGAAATTGAGTGATGAGTGGAATATTCTCGCAAAGTGTAGGTATGGAAGAAAATCTGCATGTGAGATAATTGATAAATATCTAAAGAGTAGTTCTTCGATTCATGTATTAGGACAATTGTAATGAAAAATATATTGAATAATTTTAAGGAAATATTAGGACAATATTGTGCCATAAATCAGTTCGTTGAATTGGGAAAAAGATGCTTTGTTACTGAACATCAAAAAGCATTAGAAACGAGAGAGGAATTTGTTGAATTAGCAATAAAAAATTCAATAACATTAACTTGTTATGATGCTGATAAGATGGTTAATGCTATCTCGAGAAGTTATATTGTCAATGTCCATTTGTGTTTTGAAACATTTTTGAAGGAAGCTTATAATCAAGTGAAAAAATATGGAAAAGGTGGCTATCAGGAAAAACAAAAAGAAGATTCTTGGTTGACATGTGTTACGAAAAATGTTTTAAAAGGTAATTTACCAGATGATTTGAGACCTATTTCTGAACTCTGTGAATATTATCGACTGATTAGAAACACAGCTGTGCATGATTTGTGTGATATTGATTCACATGTAAATGAATATAAAAAGTTACAGAAATACAATTTTAAAACGGAAGCTAAGTTTGCAAAATTATCAGCACCTAATGAGTATGAAAAAATATCTTTTGATGATTTTGTTATGTTTTCACGCTCATGTGTTGAAGTTGCAACATATTTATTCAATCAAATTGTATATGATTATGAAAAAATTATTGAAGATGTTCCTGAATCTCAAAAAAAGGTGTGGCGCAAATATAGCGATCAGAGATGCGCAAGAGCTATTATTTCATACTTAAACACAGAATTTAAATTAGATGATTCATTAGATGGTCAAATGAGTCGTTTGATAGAATATGTTAAGGCTCGATAGTCAATTGGTAAGACGTCCCCCTTCATAAGTGCATTTATAATAATGCATTTATGAAGGGGAAGTATGTGGTTCGATTCCACATCGAGCCGTTATTATATAGAATATTTTTTATGAGAAAGGAGAATAAATGATTGTCAAACAAGATCAGTGAAGTGACGAAAAGAGATATAAAGGATTTATTTTCATGTGGTGTATCAATGCAATATGGTGAAACAGGAAATATCTCATGGCATGGACGTCTTGATGATATTGAATTTTTGCAAAGATTATATAATTTGGATGAACTTCCATCATATGACTCAAGGTATCATACGGCAAAAGGAGATATTGCAACGCACGTTGGATTTGGAGATTGGGAAGATGAGTGGGTTTTTACAGATGAAAGATTTGGCTTGATGAATGGAAATGATGAAACTTATTTGAGGTTTATATGTGAAATCTTTCATCCGGCGGTAGCACGACATTCAATTGAAGACGAAGATTGGGCTGAAGCTGAGTTTTATAGGCAAATATCTAATCTGTTAAAAACAGAAGGATATGAGTTGTATGAGGTTAAAAGACTTGGAAATAAACCGGTATTAGGATGGAGAGTAATAGGATCAGCAGAAACGGTTATATCCGCTCAGACGGAAGCTTTAAAAGATGTTTTTGACTCTGATTATTTACAACAGCAAATTGATCAAATGCAAAAATCTATATCAAGTAATCCCACAGATGCAATTGGTAAAGCAAAAGAGATAGTAGAATCTTGCTGTAAAACAATATTAGAAGAGCATAAGAAAGAAATTGATAAAAATTGGGAAGTCCCAAAGCTTGTAAAGGAAACTTGTAAGATTCTAAATTTGTTGCCAGACAATGTCCCAAATGGGATTCAAGGAGAAGATACCATTAGACGTATTTTGGCTAATCTTTCAGCTATTCCGCATGGGTTGGCTGAATTGAGAAATCCGTATGGTTCAGGCCATGGAAAATCAAATAGTTTTTCTGGACTTGAAGGTCGGCATGCAAGATTAGCAGTTGGAGCAGCAGCTTCTGTTTGTTGGTTTTTATGGGAAACTCATATTTCACAGAAAGAGCATTAACGCTAAATACAGGGAGCATATCGATGGTATGCTCCCTGTATTTTTATATATTTTGCTTTATAATCCGGGTAATGATTCCTACTGCCACATTCCTTTCTTCATCTATATGAGTCACTACAAAGGACACGTTATCTTTCTTACCAACGGTACGGCTGTCATAGCAGGAATGGGCAATGGCATTGACTCCAATAGAGAGCCGGACAAATACGGTACCTTTGTGAATGTCTTCTACAGTGCCGGCATATTTGCCCTGGACTTTACATTTCTTCATATTTTCTTTGCTGGTATTGCCTTCCACACTTTTTACATCTGCCCGGACAGTGATATGTGCCAGATTTTCTGCATTTACTTCCAGTATGCGTACCAGGATATGGTCACCGACATGAAAGCGTTCTCTGGCGTCGCCGAGCCAGTCGAAAGAAAGGTCACGGGCAAGGATGGATGTTTCCACTCCAAAGATTTCAGCACGTACCACTTTTTCTGCAACTGCAACGACTCTTGCCTGCACGACACGGTCTTCGTGTACCTTTGGGGTACCGTTTGCATCTTTCTCCAGATAGAAAATCTGCCGTTTCTTCAGCATGGCTTCTTTACGGCTTGCTACAATGCTGCGCGTCTTCGCATCCAGTCCTTTTACAATAAAATCAATCTCACAGCCGAGCATATTGTTGAGAATCTTATTCTGGCGTAGGGACAGTTCCCCGTAATCATGGGCATCATCCTGTACCAGATTGATCATCATTTCTGTCACTGGAATGACAGTCCGGAAATCTTTGTAGTAAATAATTGCGATCAGGTTGCCGGTTTCCGTTTTTTCAATTCCGCCGAACATACCAGTCAGGATCTTCCTGGTACGGTATGCGTTCTGGATCTCATGCCAGATCAGATCCGCCTTTGACTGGGCAGTTTCCAATACGGTATCGGAATCAAGAGTTAATACAGTAGTGTTGGTAATCATTTCGTTTGACATAAATGTTCTCCTTTCGTTTATGACATGATGGAATTTTTATCTAAAGGAACCATTTCAGACGAATTTTGCCAGTCATCTTTTAATAGATCTTTTGGAAAGTCATCATAATCTGGTTCCTGATAGACGGGGTCCTGAATCGGGAGGACCGATTCTTTTGTCTTTTTTGATGGTGTATATGCACGTCGTTTCTGAGATTTTGCTTGTGGCTTTGGGAGGTAGTCATATTCTTCTGTCTGTCCATTTTCTCGCCATTTTGGAATATGTTCCGATGCTTTTCTTGTGACAAGCTTTTTGGCATCCGGATGCAGGGTATAATCATATTTTTCTACTTTCAAAACCTTTTGCCCGCGTAGAATGACCAGAGCGGTATCCAGTGGAAGACGGAGAATTTCATCTGGGGTTAAAAGTTTACGTTTTCCAATGGATTGGGTTTTTCTGTATTCCGGAGAATAGTCAGATACCCGCCAGGTATTGAGTTGCTTTGCTTCAGAACTGACACCTACGGTAATATCGCCGGATCGAGAACTTATGAATTCTGCAGTGACCTCATCTGTACACCCTAAAAATAATTGGGTATCACAATTCCCGATGATTTCCTGCCATTGGTTATATGGATAACGGTTCTGCATCTGGGGCAGGTTCTGAAAGATACAGGAAATGCTTAGTCCCCTTGATCGGCAGACGCTGATCTTTTTGTTCAGTTCCAGAATGGCACCTGTATTGGCAAGCTCGTCTGCCAGGATATGAACTGGGACCGGCAAACGCCCATTTTTACCATGCTTATCTGCAAATCGTACCAGTTTGATGAATACGAAAGTCATGAACAGGGATGACAGGAAGTCAAAGGCACTGTCCTGATCGGAAGTGATGCAGAAATATGCACATTTTTCTTTTCCCGGAAGTGTCAGGTCGATCTCATCATAAGATGTGATTTGTCGGATCAGTTTATTTTGAAAAACCTGCAGCCTGGCACCCAGACCGATGATTACGCCGGATCTTACTGTATCACTTGCCTGCTTATAGATGCAGTAAGGCACTTTTGCCGGATGGGATACAGGCAACAGGTCAAAAAGACTATTTAGTTCCTTTTCGGAACTCAGTGTTAGCAATTTATAAACCTGACCGATATTTTTGGACTCTGGTGGAAATCCTTGTTCCACGTAAAGAACCAGTGCTTTTAAAAGATTTAATTCTGCATTATCCCAGAAATGATCCCCTTTGGCAGAACCGGTATTTTGAATGATGACATCCGAAAATACCTGGGCCATAGTTTCCTGACCGTCTATTTCCATCAGACAGTTCCAGGCATCTGAGTTTTCTGGGTTGACCAGATTGAAACACCGCACAGTATATCCTTCGTTCTCCAGATATCCTGCCATACTTTCATATAATTCTGATTTTGGATCGGTTATAATCAGGCTTTCTCCACGAGTAACGCATTGAAAAATCATATTCCTTGCATAAGCTCTGGATTTCATGGAACCACTAGCACCGTAAACTGCAACATTTCGATTCATGCGTGTTTCATAAGGAAGGCAAACCGCTTTTCCGTTTAGCTTGCCAAGAATTGTTCCCTTATTTTTCTTCACATGATCAGTTAGTTCCAGAACTTTGTGCATCTCATCTGGAGTCATGAATCCGGAAGTTCCATAGGTACCTTTGGTAGAGTAGTTTAGATTTCGCTCTTTATCAAAAATTTCGCCATTTCTGTCATATCCCATCCGCATCACTAAGAAAGTTAGTAGACCAAAGGCAAGAAGGCATAAAAAAATCCCATACAGGTTATATGGAAATCGTGTCAATGCCATAAGGCAGGCTTTTGGATGTAGGGAGGCTGTCTGTGGGTAAGTACCATTGCCAGCAAAGTTTCCGGCAGCACTCCAGGTTTGGTAGTTATAAATAAATTGTGCCACATAGCCGCCAGCATAGAGCGTGCAGAGGCAGATTGGAAGCAGATAGATGAGCTTCCACCATTTACGGTTCATGTAAAAACCCCCTTCTGAATTTGTTAAGGTCAATACTGGAGAATTGAATGTCTGCTGTGAGGTATTCTTTGAGAACCGGGATCTGGAAATCAAAACAGATCAGGTTTCCGTGTAGGCCGTAAACATTCAGTCCGGTATTGAATCGATTGATTCGCTGCATGTCAAAATCATAAGCAAGAAGTGCAGGGTTTCCATCTTTGGTTACTGCATCATGCTCCAGTGGTATTTCTTCCTGGCGAGCGTTCATATCCGATAGCAATAATTCGTTAAGCTGTTTTGTCATTGCCGGGTTTGCTAATAGCTGCATCAATGTTTCCCCCTGAAGATCGTTGGGAAGATAATGGAAATGTTCAAACGATGTGTCCAGCATAAAGAGGCTTCGCTTGTAGCCACCAGTGCTGGTCAGCAGTTTGAAAGCAGTTTCCATATTGTCACCAAGCATAATTGCACGAATTTTCGGATGTCCGGAGTAAGGATATCCCTGCAGATAATGCTGCAGAAATGCATTGAGGCGCACTTCAGTTTTATACTCCCACTTGAGGACTCCACTTCCGGTATTGTAGATGACGTAGATGCAATGGGATGCCATCAGGATTCCCATACTCCGCGAATTTTTGATTTTTGTTGTTGCCGCCCCAAGTTCTTTAATCTCTCTGGAAGAATAAAATAAAGGAAGGCTTCGCATATGGATGGAAGCAGCTTCGCGTTCCACAGAAAAAATATGTGGTTTTCCATCCGGATAAAATGGGATTCCGGCATGGAGCAACGTCAGGTATGTTTGTGCCTTCTGATGAAGACGGATGCGGCGTGACGGTTCGCTTCGGATAACATTAGTCTCAGTATTTCCACTTAGATAGCAGTGGAAGCGGTCAGGATAGTAGGCGAGGAGCAGTTCCTTGGAACGTTTGGTCAGTCGGTATCCTCTGAGTTTATCCTTATAGTGGGGGCGAATGAGCTTTTCAGCCTTCAGTTCAGTGATGATTTTTTCAGCATAAGAAGGACTTGTAAAAAGCCGATTCAGTTGATCCGAAGGAAATTCCCCACAGATTCCGATAAGTTCCAGCAGCCTGAATTTCTGAGTGTCTGGTCTTAGCAAATAAGTATCACCTCAATTCAATTATTACCGATGTTAGCCTGTACTTGGGTAAAATGGCTTTTGTCAGTTGGTAGAAAAAGCATGGAAATATAATGCTTCAATCCTCTTTTTACCTATGTCGGAAAAATTAGGTAAGAAAATCAGGAAATTTCCGATATGGTTTCCAATAGCTCTTTATGCGCTTTCACCCAATCCGGAAAGGCAGATTTTTTCATGATGTAGACAACTGTCGAATCTGCATTACCAAATTCTGTTGTATGATAGGAATCGCAGTACAATCCAGTATCGTCCAATAAAACGTAAGTTGCTATCGTATCCAGAATCTGCTTGAATTCCAGATTGTCATAGTCACGAACCCTTTGGCTGGAAAGAGTACGATTATAAATCTGGCTGAAGCAGACCACACAGTCTTTATACAGAGCCAAGTCGTGGCTTTTTACATATTCCTGCAGAGCATAATTCAAGGGCTCATGAAGAAATGCCATATTAGTGCGGACTTTTCTTTTGGGGAGAAGTCCTGGAAGGGTAATAGACAAAATCTCCTGTTCCTGTGAAATAGCGATTCCCTGTGCGTCTGCAGCAAGTTTTAGATAACTGTTCTTGCCAGAGAAATCATTGATATAGACCAGATTCCTGAGCTGGCAGGTGATACGTTCTGATCGTAAGGCAGCATCGGTGCTTAGTGCTTCATAATTTGCACCATATTTTTCAATGTCTGTAGTTTTCAAAGCAAAAAGGGTGTTTCTGAGCTTTTCTATTTCGCTTTCCACACCCTGTAATCTCTGAAATATGATTCGTGTATTTGCGTTCATAAAACCTCTTTCTTTTTGTAGTAGCTGACAGAGCCATCAGGGGTGACCATGCAGTAGGCAATCACACCATCAATTGTAAGTTTTCCCGCTTGTTTTTCCGATTCAATGATGATGATTCGTAATGCTTCTCTTGGAGGAATACTTTCAAACACATGATTCATCAACGCTTCCTGCCCATTAGCAACATAAATGATTTCATAGGTTTCATCATGGGAAAAGAAATGTAATTTAACGGGAAAATCACCACTGGTATGGTAGATGAGTGCCTTTTTAAAATCCAGCAGAACCCAGAAGGCAGCAATAGTTCCCATATCTGGTGAATTGGCAGACTCTTCAGTGTCACATAGTAAATGCTGTTCTTTATCATGGTAAATCCGCCCCTGTTTGGTCAAACTGGTGATGAGAGATTTGATAGAGTCTCTGTTTTTATCAAAAAGTTGCAGCACCTGTTCATAATGCAAGGCGTGATATGTAGTGAGAATCCGAAGAAGGGCTGCCCCTTCGCCTTTATATATCTGTTCTCGTGTTTTCATAGATGGTCTCCCTTCGTATTTGTAATTGTACGTATATCTATACGTACAGCCTGCGTATAGGATTCTGTGCGTATGGTGTACGTACAGATAGTGGCCTGCTGTCAGTACGGTTTTCGGGTACAAAAAAAGCACCGGTCAGGGTGCTGGTAAATAAGAAAACTATAAGCAATACTCATTTTAACATGGGTATTTTTTCCCTTCAATCGCATTAGCAGGCCAATACTATGCCATTTTCGTGACGATGGCTATTCTGGAAAAAATTGATTCAAAATTTCAATGGTTTCTTTCGCAGTAAAACCCCAGAGAATGGTACTCAGCGCTTCAATAGCTGCGTGACGTTTCCGGTAATAGGTACGGTAAGAAATATTGCTGATATGCGGTTCGAGCTTTTCAAGGATCTCATCCGTGTTTTTCAGTTCCTGTGGAGATAGGAATGCATAATAGAGAATCCAGTAATACTGTTCTCCGTGCTTATGATTGTTACGGAGAAGATCAACGGAAGAATCTAATAGCTTCAACATCTTGTTACTCCGCTCAATGCTTTTTGCCCTTTCTGCTATGTCAGTTCCGGATAATTCTACCCCTGCAGCATAAACGGAATCTAGAAAATCATCCACACTGGTTCCATATTCCATACGGAATTGCGCTTCTAACTGCCGGACCACTACCTTCAGGCTGTATGTGGCATCCCGGTATCTTCGCAGAAACTTGTAAGTGTCGTGGAAGCGGGGATCTTCTTCAGGAGTCGCATAGCTTTGTTTTTTGTTTCCAGCCATTCTATTCACCCCCTTTCGCAGTAGTCATATATGTTTCAGCAGGCAGGTTAACGGCAGGTTTTTCTTCTGGCATGACAGTCAGTTCAAACCGATATGCAGCTTTTCCGTAAGGACAGATAATATTTAGTGTATATTGATTAACTGTATCTATGCAGGCTGATAAAGGAGATAATATATACCTGGTTTTGGAGCATTCGCAACACGGAATCCCCTGTGTTTGCAGTAGTTCTGCGACTTTTTTGATGATAAATTTCATGTGAGAAACCGGAACGCAGGACTCATTTTCTGGAACGGTGATTTGTTCTTCCGTGACAGTTTCTGAAACGCAGACTTCTTCTTCGATTTCAGGTACGTGGATTGGCAGTTGCATGTTCATAGCGATTTCCTCCTTGTCTATCATTACATCACTGATGTCAAACATTACAGACAGGTAGTAGTTAAGATAGATTATGCTACCATGTTTGCCTTTGAAACTAACAAGAGTGATGAAGTTTAACTCTTCAAATTTTTTTAAGATACGTGATATAGTGGTTTTTGAATGTCCCCAACGTTCTCCAAGAGACTGGAAGCTGGTCAGGGGATTGCCTGTATTATTTCGGTAATAAACAACAGGCGCAGAGAAAGAGCCTTGCACGGTTGGATCATTGTATATAGCATGAATCCACATATCCAGTAACATATCCATCTCTGAGCATTTCCCCAGGCTGATAAGTTCATGGACTTTTGCAATAGGGAAAAAGAAAAATCCATCATCCTTTTTGCAGGGACAGTTGTATTCCAGAACGGTATTGTCCTTTGCCCAGTCAGTGATCTTAAATTTTACGATTTTCTTATTTCCAAGAAGAGAGTATGTAATACAATTTTGCTTCTCCAATAAATCCAGGATAGAGACTGCCTGATGCTGGAACCGGCAGCGAAACCATGTCTGAAGATCGGAAAGAGTACAGATCCATTCGCCGGGACCTATCATGTAGGTAATATTCTCCATTCGCCGATAAGACGAGCGGTAATTGGCATAGGAGCAAAGAACGATATAGTAAAAAAGAAAAGAGCCTCCGTTTGTGCGGATGCTCTTGTCAGCAACAAGTGATCGTATAAAATCTCTGTAGATTCTGCAACGTGGGAAATCCACAATTTGTTTTAATTCTAATTGATAGTCCATAAAATAACCTCACATTCTAAAAAGGTATTGAAGTACCTCCGGATACGATTCTTTGATAGTGAATCAGGTGTACCTCATTGCATTTCTATTGCATTTTTGATATCTTTTCATACTATTTCAAACTATCCAATATTGCCTGAAAATGGCTTAAAATCGTTGATTTTGCTTTATATTGCTTACCGTCAAACTGGAGTTTGAGTAGCTTGAAAAATCGCGGAAAAGCCCATAAATAAAGGCTTTGCGGGGTGTCGAAAAGACCAAATGGAGTGCAAATGGAGTTTAAAAATTATTTTTTTCTCTTGTTTATATTCCAGATTCACCTGCAAATTTCGTGAAATCGGTTATTCTCATAAAATAAAATTAGAGTAAATATGAAGAACAGTTTGTTTTGATTGAAGTGATTTTCGTCAAGGCAGACTGTTTTTTTGTTGCCTGCATTTAGAAAACAGATACCACAGAAAGGTTCTTTACTTTCGATGAGCTTAAACTCCATGACACAGTAATCACACTGATGGAGAATTAAAAAACAAGAAAATTTGATAAATTTCGGAAAATGATGTCCGATTTTGCATCTGCCAGTACAGAGTATATGAAGAGATAAATATTCAAAACACAGGAGGTACTGATTATGCAGAATAAATTATTTTTAAAGGCAGCCGATATATGTGAACTTCTGGAAGTAAAACAGACATCGGCTTATGAAATCATCGGAAATCTGAACAAGGAACTGGAAGAACAGGGCTACCTGACGCTTAGAGGAAAAGTTCCGACAAAGTATTTTGTGAAGCGTTTCTACGGAGTAGAAGATACTTGTGAGATTCCACAGGAAGAGGGAAAGGAATGGTTTCATGCGTAAGAGAAAAATGTATTTATCAGTGGAAGACATTGCAGAACTCTTTGGATTATCAGTTTCGTTTGCTTACCGGGTAGTGGAAAGAATGAATGCCGATCTGGCAAGCAAGAACTATTATGTGATTCTCGGTCGGGTGCCAACCCGCTATGTAGAGGACAAGATCTATGGTCTGGAACATGTTGAGCAGTATTTGAAGGAGGATAAAGCGGTATGAGTATGATGCAGGAAAAAATGTATATGGATGTGGATGATGTGTGTGCAATTCTTGGAGTTTCAAAAACTTATGCATATAGTCTGATGCGAGAATACAACAAAGAATTGAAGGCAAAAGGCTATATTGTAGTAGCTGGAAAAATCTCTACGAAATTCCTGGCAGAAAAGATTTATGGCATGAAAGTCGAGGATTAGCAATGGGGGTTTACAAAGAAGGAAAAAACTGGAAAGTACAGGTCTATTACAAAGACTGGCAGGGAAATCGGAAAAGAAAACAGAAAAGAGGATTCAGGACCAAGGGTGAAGCTAAGGAATGGGAAAGAGATTTCCTGCAACAGCAGAGCCAGGGTGTGGATATTGAATTTGGAAATTTTCTGGAGATTTATTACAAAGATATGGATGTCCGTCTTAGAGAAAACACTATGTACACGAAGCGATATATTATTGACCTGAAAATCAAGCCTTATTTTGAAAAGAAGATTCTCAGTGAAATTACGGTGGCAGACGTCCGTGCATGGCAGAATGAGTTGCTGACGTATAAGGATAAGAATGGAAAAGGATATTCTCCTACTTATCTGAAAACAGTGAACTGCCAGCTGACTGCAATCTTCAATTATGCAATGCGGTATTATAACCTGCAGGATAATCCCTGCAGGAAGGCAGGAGCGATTGGCAAGAGTAAAGGAGAACCGAAGGACTTCTGGATGCAGGAAGAGTTCAATGCTTTTCTGGAAACAGTAAGTGATAAGCCGGAGACAAGAATGGCGTTTCTTTTGTTGTACTGGACCGGAATGCGTATCGGTGAATTGCTTGCACTTACTTATAATGACATCAATCTTGAAGAGAAAACCATATCAATCAATAAATCTTATCAGAGACTGAAAGGAAAGGATATGATCACGCAGCCGAAAACTCCAAAGAGTATCCGTGTGATTACGATGCCGGATTTTCTTGCAGAGGAATTTAGGGAGTATTGCAGTCATTTGTATGGAATTATGAAAAAGGAAAGACTTTTTCGGTTTACCAAATCGCATATGGAACATTGTATGGCTACCGGAATCGAGCGGTCTGGTGTAAAGCGGATACGACTTCATGATCTCCGATATCCAAACTTAAATAAAATCCAAACCTTTTGCAGATGGCGCAGGAAATGCGGTACATAACACCTGAAAAGGTTTGGATTTTATTTTCATCCTTTCTTTCGGAC
>NZ_JBQHSE010000009.1:0-108433 GCF_052066395.1 Bariatricus sp. HCP28S3_A4
CTGCAAAATGCACTTGATTCGTGGGCAGCTAAAGCATAAATCGCTATTTTGTTAGCTGAAATATTGAGTTTTCAAGGTACGAAGCCCATTTTGGGTATGGGAAGTCTTAGTTATTTACTTAAACCTTTGTAGCACAAATTGATGGAGAAATCTTATTCGTAAAGAAAATCGAGACGATTCAAATATCTTAGAGGTTCCGTTTGGAATATTTTTTCAGATAGGTACTTTTGAGTTCATTTTCTTCTTCCAGCTTTGTATTTCTTTGCTTGAGATACTGGATATATTCCCGGCAGAGCTTCACGCCACCCCGAACGGCAACATCCTCGTGGTGTTCCATTTCATCAAGCCATTGTAAAAGTGATCGTTCACGAATATCATTGTAGGTGGTATCTTCATTTATAAACATGGTATGTTCTCCTTATTCTTGGGAAGCTTTTCTTAATATTTCATGTGGCGCTTCGATTTCATTTGCAATCGTATGTTCGGTGAGTTCGGATAAAATTTTGATCTTAGCATTGATAATAGGCCGCATACAGTTAGGAACATGTTCCTGATGAGCCCGATGGATCGCAACGCACTCTTTACAATTTCCGTGATATCTGCATGCTTTTTTACAAGGGCAGTGATCTTTATTCTTGTATTCTTCCCGGAATGCACTGGCAAATTCTTCTTGAATCCGAAGACCTTCTGCACGGTTCCCTTTGTGAAATTCTTGCATTGCTTTTATTTCTGTTTCATTTCCTTCGATTTTCATATTGTACTCCAAGAAATATATATCTGGTGAATAGTGACTGGTATACGAATGTATTTTATCACGGGCAGGAAGGCTTGTAAATCTTTTATAATCAGATATGTAAAGAGCAATAAGATAACGCAAGCCATTATTCCCCATTCATCATTTCTGTGGTATAATCATAGAATGTTGTCAGGGTGAGAAGTTCTCACTCCCGGCATCTTTGAGTGACGTAAAAAAAGATGGAGGAAAAAAGTTATGAACTTATTGATAGGAATTATGATTCCGTTTGTTGGTACGGCGCTGGGATCTGCCTGTGTATTTTTCTTGAAACATGAAATGAAGCCGCTTTTGCAGAAGATTCTGCTGGGATTTGCGTCAGGTGTCATGGTGGCTGCTTCGGTGTGGTCGCTTCTGATTCCGGCCATGAATATGTCAGAAGGAATGGGAAGACTTGCGTTCATTCCGGCTGCGGTCGGATTGCTTCTGGGAATGGCATTTTTGCTTTTGATGGATCGGGTGATACCGCATTTGCATCTGGGAAGTGATGAGCCGGAAGGGGCGCACAGTAGTCTTTCGAAATCAATGATGTTGATTTTTGCCGTGACACTTCATAATTTTCCGGAAGGTATGGCGGTTGGTGTTGTGTTTGCCGGGATGCTGGAGGGAAGTGCCGGGATCACGCTGGCGGGAGCATTTGCACTTGCAATCGGGATTGCAATCCAGAATTTCCCGGAGGGTGCCATTATTTCCATGCCGCTGAAAGGTACGGGAATCAGCCGCGGTAAGGCGTTCCTCTATGGAGCTGCGTCCGGAATCGTGGAACCTTTGGGTGCTCTGCTGACAATCTGGCTGGCTTCATATATTGAACCGGTTCTTCCGTATCTTTTGGCCTTTGCGGCGGGAGCAATGCTGTATGTAGTAGTAGAAGAGTTGATTCCGGAGGCATCGGAGGGAGAACATTCGAATATCGCAACGGTAGGTTTTGCAATCGGATTTGTATTGATGATGATTTTGGATGTTGCACTTGGGTAAAATGGTTTTCGAATGGATTTTTTTACGCACATAGTGGCAGAAATGCTAATAAAGCTTGTAAAATCCGGAAATTATTGGTACGATGATGACTAGCACAGCATGGAATCGGTTGTTATGACCGAAAGGCGAGCGGTCAGCGACAGCAGGGGAATGTGTGAACATGCGATATTAAAAACGGAGGAAACACCATGTTAGAATTAAAGCACATATCTTTTGAAGTGCCGGAGGACGGTGTGGATAAAGAGATTATAAAGGATATCAGTTTTGTGATTCCCGATGGGAAATTTACAGTCATTACCGGACCGAACGGGGGAGGCAAATCTACACTTGCGAAGCTGATCGCAGGAATTCAGAAGCCGACATCAGGTCAGATTCTTTGGGATGGGCAGGATATCACAGAGATGAGTATTACGGATCGTGCGAGAATGGGAATCAGTTATGCATTTCAGCAGCCGGTACGATTTAAGGGGATAACGGTTCTGGATTTGATCCGACTCGCAAAAGGGGAAGAAATCTCAATCAGCGGCGCCTGTGAATATTTATCGCAGGTGGGACTCTGCGCAAAGGATTATATTAATCGTGAAGTGAATGCCAGCCTTTCCGGAGGGGAACTGAAAAGAATCGAGATCGCAACGGTCTTAGCAAGAGGTACCAAGCTGTCCGTGTTTGATGAACCGGAAGCCGGTATTGATCTATGGAGTTTTCAGAATCTGATTCAGGTATTTGAGAAGATGCATCGGGAGATTCACGGTTCGATTCTGATCATTTCCCATCAGGAGAGGATCCTGAATATTGCAGATGAGATTCTGGTCATCGGTGATGGCGAGGTAACAGATCATGGAGTCAAAGAAGAGATCCTGCCGAAGCTTCTGGGAAGCTCCAGTGCAGTAAATGTATGTGATGGGAGGAGATAGGCATGGACAGCATACAGAAAGAACTTTTGGAAGCTGTAGCCGGGCTTCATGAAATCCCGGCAGGAGCATACAATATCCGTGCAAACGGTGAGAGTGCAGCCAGAAATACGACAGCCAACATTGACATTGTTTCGAAAACGGATGTTTCCGGCATCGATATTAAGATCAAGGCCGGAACGAAGAAAGAGAGCGTGCACATTCCGGTGCTTCTCAGCCAGAGCGGACTTGAGGAAATGGTTTATAATGATTTTTATATCGGAGATGACTGCGATGTCGTGATTGTTGCAGGCTGCGGAATCCATAACGGCGGAGATGCAGCCAGCCGTCATGATGGAATCCATCGTTTCTTTGTCGGAAAGAATGCACATGTGAAATATGTTGAGAAACACTATGGAAGCGGAGACGGCAAAGGAGAACGTATCATGAATCCGCAGACGGAAGTGGATCTCGATGAAAACAGTGAGATGGAAATGGAAATGGTCCAGATCAAAGGTGTAGATTCTACGGTTCGCACGACGAAGGCAAGTCTTAAAAAAGGCGCAAAACTGGTTGTCACAGAGAGACTGATGACGCATGGAAATCAGAGGGCGGAGAGTAAATTCGATGTAGATCTGAACGGAGTGGATTCCAGCGCGAATATCATTTCCCGTGCGGTTGCAAGAGATAATTCGGTTCAGATATTCAAATCCGTGATCAACGGCAACGCAAAATGCAGCGGTCATACAGAATGTGACGCTATTATCATGGACAATGCAAATATCAGTGCGATTCCAGAGATTACTGCAAATAATCCGGATGCAGCCTTGATCCATGAGGCAGCGATCGGTAAAATAGCAGGGGAACAGATCATCAAGCTGATGACTCTGGGGCTCACAGAAAAAGAGGCAGAAGAAGAAATCGTAAATGGATTTTTGAAATAAAAACTTTACAAAATCTTAAAAACTATTTTCTTGTATCTGTCGAAAAAAGGTGATATAATTCTTGAAAAGCAATGGAGCTGAATGGTTCTGTTGCTTTTTATACTTTTTTATGAATGGAGGCGCATAGGATGATTGAACAAAGTGTTTTTCTTCAGACTGAACAAGACGCAGTTGATTTTACGGCGAAAGTCTCCAAATATTTTGGTGATATAAGAATGGATCTTGGATCTTTTGCAATTGACGCGAAATCCGTATTGTGCGTTTTGGGAATGGG
Source organism: Bariatricus sp. HCP28S3_A4 (assembly GCF_052066395.1). NCBI lineage: Bacteria > Bacillati > Bacillota > Clostridia > Lachnospirales > Lachnospiraceae > Bariatricus > Bariatricus sp. HCP28S3_A4. The sequence goes on from NZ_JBQHSE010000009.1 coordinate 3,877, forward strand.
ACTTGGGAAAAAAGCTAAACTTCGTATTTATTCACCGCGTGCAGGTGAACTTGTAAAAGAAATTGCACCATATATCTGCGCAGATTGAATCTGCGCAGTATTTATTTCTTCTGGTGATTTTTGACATGCTTTCTGATAGCATCAAAACTGGGAGCGCTGATTACGTGTTCCATACGGCAGGCATCCTCGGCTGCAATCTTCTCATCCACCCCAAGGCTAACGAGCCAGCTTGTCAGTAGCGTGTGGCGCTCATAGATCGTTTCGGCCACTTCCCGTCCTGTATCTGATAAAGTGATATGTCCATTTGCATCAACGATAATATATCCATTCAGCCGAAGATTCTTCATGGCGACACTGACACTTGGCTTGGAAAAACCGAGTTCATTTGCAATGTCGATGGAGCGGACATAGCCCTGACGATTTCCAATGATCAGGATGGTTTCCAGGTAATTTTCAGCAGATTCTTGTATTTTCATAGTTATTTCTCCTATCAATAAATCATGGACGACTGTATTATATAAAAGAATATCACATTTACAAGGAAATTACAATTGAACTTTCCGACGTGGCCGAGTCATAACTGCAGGATAACAAAAAATCCCTTACATTACTGTAAGGGATTGAATAACGTGCGCTAGAGGATTCGAACCCCCGACCTTTTGGTCCGTAGCCAAACGCTCTATCCAGCTGAGCTAAGCGCACATCCTTGTAAAACATCACTGCTTCACAACAAAACATATTATATATCAGGAAATACAGATTGTCAAGCGAAAAAATAAAAAAATTAATCAAAAAATTTATTGCTATTTGTGCCGCTGTTACTGGATCCGGATTTGTTCCCATTCTGTGAGCAGGCGCTCAAATGACCATGCCGCATTTGCCGGGCTGGTGGAAGGCAGCCGGATGGCATCCATCTGTGTCTGAGGACGGCAGTATTTCCGGTAGAGTTTATCTGCAGTACCACCGTTTGTAAAGATTTTTTCGATAGGCGAAGTGTCGGTTATGCGACACAGATCAGCCGGAACGACATTTCTAATGCTGCTGTCAGAAGAACCGGTAATCTCACAGGAGGCGATCACATCCCAGATCGCAATTCGGTTGGAAAGCAGAAGAACTTTTTTCTCTTCTGTTGTCTGTGGAAGCGGGCATTCAAAAAGAGCAGAGAGTAATCGCCAGAAACGATTCTGGGGATGTCCGTAGAAAAAGTTGCTTTCACGGGATTTGACGGAAGGAAAACTCCCAAGAATTAGGATCCGGGAATTTGAATCATATATCGGATCAATTTCATGCCGGACGTAATGTTGTTCTGACATAGTTACATTCATTCTCCTTTCGGTATTGTCTGGTGATTGCCTGACGGCGTTTTATACGATCATAGCATAGCATAAATTTCGACAGAAATGCAAATAAATTCGATAAACTGTCAAAATTATAACGTTTTCACTGGACAAAATCGTCACAATGCACTAAAATAGGGATATTGACAGTAAATGTATACTAAACGGAGGTAGCTATTTATGAAAGGAAATGTAATCGTAGGACAGTCAGGGGGGCCTACTGCAGCAATCAACTCAAGTCTGGCGGGTGTTTACCGTACAGCAAAAGACCGTGGAGCGAATAAGGTTTATGGTATGCTTCATGGTATCCAGGGATTATTAGAGGAGAAATATATTGATCTTTCTGAACATATTACAAACGAACTTGATGCTGAACTTTTAAAGAGAACACCGGCTGCATATCTTGGGTCATGCCGTTACAAATTGCCGGAAATTCATGAGAATATGGCTTTATATGACAAGATTTTTGAAATCTTGTACAAGCTGGATATTGAAGCATTTATTTATATCGGTGGAAATGATTCCATGGATACGATCAAGAAACTGTCTGATTATGCGATTATCAAAGGACATCCGCAGAAATTCATCGGCTGCCCGAAGACCATTGACAATGATCTCGCTCTGACAGACCATACACCGGGATTCGGAAGTGCCGCAAAATACATCGGAACATCTGTAAAAGAGATCATTCGCGACAGTTTCTGCCTGGAATACAGCAAGGGACTTGTTACGATCGTTGAGATCATGGGACGTAACGCAGGATGGTTGACAGGAGCCGCTGCACTTGCACAGGGGGAAGACTGTCAGGGACCGGATATGATCTATCTTCCGGAATTAACATTCGATCTGGACGATTTTATGGCTCGTATCCACAAACTTCTGGAGACAAAGACATCTGTTGTAGTAGCTGTATCAGAAGGAATCAAACTTGCAGATGGACGCTATGTATGCGAATTAGGACAGAGTGCTGATTTCGTTGATGCATTTGGTCACAAACAGCTGACAGGAACCGCATCCTATCTGGCAAATTATGTAGCAGCAGAGGTCGGATGCAAGACTCGTGCAATTGAGCTCAGCACGCTGCAGCGTTCAGCATCTCACTGCAGTTCCCGTGTAGATATTCTGGAAGCTTATCAGGTAGGTGGTGCCGCAGTTAAGGCTGCTGACGAAGGCGACAGCGGAAAGATGGTTGTACTGGTACGTCATTCTGACGATCCGTATCAGTGTGGAACAGAGGTGAAAGATGTGCATAAGATTGCCAACGACGAACGTCTGGTACCGAGAGAATGGGTAAACGAAGAGGGAACCTACGTAACAGAAGATTTCGTTACTTATGTAAGACCTCTGATCCAGGGAGATGTTTCTCCGGTTATGGTTGATGGTATTCCGAGACACCTTTACAAACCGGGGCATTTAATGGGTTAGTGCACTGACACGTTGATTTTTTGAAATAATTATATGAAAGACGTATCCATTTGGGTACGTCTTTTTTCTCTGGGTCAGTAAGAAGAATTTTTGCTTGATTTGGGTGCGGGCAGCAGATTTCACAAAGCAGAAAAACGGCGTAGCTAAGGGAAGATAAATAGGTGAAAGGGATCTTTCTCGACAAAATAGGACAGAAATTTTGTGAAACATTACCTTCATTTTTCTGTTGCAAATTCCAAGGAAAGCGGTTAATATATGAATCACTCTAATTCAATTCTCTATTTCATGAGAACTTCTAAGTAACAGTATTTCAATTTTAATTTCAGGTAAGAATCCAAAGCGAAAATAATAGAAAGCGGGAGGGATATCGTGGCAGAAAGATCGGAATATGCAGTGTTCCGGTTTCTGGAGCAAAATGGCTATTGCCATATGATCAGTGACTATGTGAAGGGGATTTCCATCATGCAATATGTGAAGGAAGAGTATCCTGTTTCGAGAGAATGTCTGTGGCACTGGATGGCAGAGATCGCACAGCGACTGGAGCAGTATTATAAATGGGAGAATGGAAAGGCATATGGCTTTGTGAATCCATATGCTGTGATTATCGGGGAAGACTCCGAAATCATGCTTCTGGATATTATGGATCCGGGAAATGAAGATCAGATTCGCAGAATGCAGAAGAAAAAAGTGCGGATGCTGTTCGTAAAAGAGGAGCATATATTGACGCAGAATGCGGAGTTGGAAGATGACTGTTACGGACTTGGAAAAACATATCAGTTTATGCTGGAGAAATGTCATCTGACAGAACTGTGTACCAGGCGTGAAAAACGTCTGATAAGAAAAATAATTGAAAAATGTCTTTCCGGGAAAAAGGACGGAATCCGTATGATGGCAGAAATACAGACCGATCTGCGGATGCTTGCTCCATTTGGAAATACAGGAAAGAGAGAGAATACGACGCAAAGAAAGAGAAATGGAAGAGGGATGAGGCGGAAAGCCTTCGTGTGTGCCGCACTTGTCATACTGGTGACCGCAGGAGTGATTTGGGAAAAGGAGCAGCAGAAAATGGTGAACTCGGAAGCTGCGTCCGGGGAAAAAGAGGACAGTCCATCAGAGAAGAATATTACGATGGATCAGGAGAAGGACACGGAAGAGGAGGGAAGAGCTTACCTTGAACTTGGCATTATATATTGTGTCGAGATGAATAATTTTGAACAAGGGAGAAAATGTCTCGAAAAAGCTTCGGAACAGCTGCCATTTGCCGGGATATATCTGACGATTTTTGAATATATACAAAAAGGCGGATCGGAGAATTTTGTGAAAAATGAATTGGCAGATACATTGGAAACGGGAAGAAAATTATTGAAAGAACAAGAAAACGGAGTGTGGATCCGAGGAAAAGAATACTGGTATAAAATTCCTTTTATGATGACATATGGGATGCTGGGGACACAGGAAGCCTGGGACGAAGCCATGTGGTTGGGAGAAGAAATGGAACAGGAAGTTCTGTGGAATGAAACAAATCGTGAGCAGGAAAAAACACTCAGAAAGTATCTGGCAAAAGCGTATGAAACGGAAGGAGAAAACGAAAAAGCAGCTGCAGAATATGAGAGGGTGAAAGAGTTGGAAGACAGCAGGGAAGGATTGGAAGAAATTTACCTGCGTTTGGAAAAACTCTATGAGGAAGAAGGAAATCTGGAACAATCCTGGGCGATATGCCGCGAGTCCATGGAACGTATTCCCGACTCTGAAAAATTATGGCTGGCATATCTGGAAAAGCATCTGAAAGATGCGGGAATCGAGCGTCAGGTATGTGCCCAACTTGTAAAAAAAGCGGTGGATACCCTGCCGAATCTGACGACAAATATAGAATTTCAAAAATTGCAGAAACAATACGAAATTACAATGAAAGGAGAAGAAGTATGGGTGGGAAAATAAAGGCAGGAATGGCTTTCCTAATCGTGGCTATGGCGTTCGTAAGCCAATATGTGTATGCAGGCATATTGGAAAATGAAAAAGAGGAGCTTCCGGGAGAAACTCCGGTGATAAAAGGCTATCAGGTTCAATATGATGAGCCGGACGGAAAGAATGGATATTATCACAAATTACCGAAAATACGGATTCTCCATCAGGATGAAGGGTTCGTGACAAAATACAAGTTCTATTATGCGGACGGGACAATCGAAGAAGGCGAATTGAATCTGGAAAACAAGGAAAAAGTCTGGAATATAGAATCGGGTGACGGCGTTTATAAACTGGAAACGGAACTGATCAGAGAAGAGAGAGGAGACGAAGCTGAGAAGGAAGAAGCTGATCCGGACAGAAAAGAAGAGGAAAAACCGGGGATGGGAGAAGCGGATGAATATTCATATGATCTGAAGACAGAAGAAACTTTCAAACAGGAATCTGAGTGCGATACAGAAAATGAAGAAGAAACCGATACGACTATGAATGGAGAAAGTCCGAATGAACCCCAGAATCCGGAAGAAGATTTGGAAAGCTGGAAGAAAGTATGGGAGTGGAAGGTAGATTCAATCCCTCCGAAGATTCGGATCATTAAGCCCGTGAAAACCGGGATATGGTATCTGGCATCGGTTGCAGTGGAGATGCAGTGCGGCGATGATTTTAGCAAGGTGGCTGATTTTGAAGGAAGTGCAAACGGAAAGAAATATATTTCCGACGATAAAGAGCACCTGAATTTTCAAGTAAGAGAGGAGGCAAAACAGGGAAAAGGCATTGTTGTTACTGCCGAAGCGGAGGATTTTGCCGGAAATAAAAATGCAGTTTCTTTTGAAATACGGATTGACACTCACGCTCCGCTGCTTCGGATCGAAGGAGTGGAAAATTATGCAGTCTCTGATCGCCCAGTTACATTAAAATTTCAAGCATGTGAGGAAAATCTGATGCAAAAGCTCACAGCATATGTAGAAAGAGAAAATCCCGCAGGAGAGAAAGAAACCCTTCAGGTGGACAACTGGAATGAAAAAGAGGGAATGGAAGCAGAGCTGCTTTGTGAGAAGGAAGGAATTTACATAATTCAGATAGAAGCTGTTGATATGGCAGGGAATACCAATTCGATGCGGAGGACATTTGCAGTTGACAGTACGCCGCCGGAACTTCCGGTTTTGTCTGATATTGATGGAAAATGTATGAAAGAATTTGTCTGGAGCTTTGACGAAAAGTCGCAAATACTGGATTTCACAACATATACCTGCAAAATGGAATTGGATGGAATGTTGTATCATTCGGGAGAACGGATTTGGCGGGAAGGAATCCACAGATTTGTAATCAAAGCGGTGGATGCAGCCGGGAATGAAGCAGAAGAATGTGCAGAATTTGAAATTGACCGGACTTCGCCCAGAATTATCATTAGAAATGCCGATACAAAGGAAGAAATTGAAAGCGGAAGCCAATTTGATCAAAGCATCAAAATAGAGATTTATCCGGAGAAATACAGGGATTGGATTCAGAACGTCATGATCAATGGAAAATCGCAGATGCTTACATCACATAAAAATGTACAGCTTGGACTCTGTGCAGAAAAAACATATGAAATTGTGATTGAAGCACAGGATATTGCCGGAAATTATATCCAAAGAACGGTCAATCTGGAGATTATGAAGCAGGAAAATTCGTTTAAGGATGTAGTATGGCCGATAAAGAAAGCATTGGAAAGAAAGAAATCGGATGAAGAGAAAATTGAAGATGGAATGCGGAAGAATGAATCAACAGGAATCTTTGCTGCTTGCTTCGTTATGATGGGCGGAATAATATTACTGCTGTTTTGGAAAAAAAGGAAGTGAATAAAGGCCTGAAAAAGGGAGGATGCCGGGTAACCGCTTACGCAGTTCCCGGCATGTATTATGAAAAAGTTTATCTCAATAGTATGATTACTTCTTATCGTCTTTATGCATTTCATTTATTTGATGGTTTTAGTATACAGAAGAGATGTGAAGAAAGAATGATTAACAAATGAAAGAATTTTGAAAGATAAATGAACAAATTGTGAACATGGATAAAATGCATTAAAAAGAGGTGTTTGTGCATAAAATTGTGAAAAAGGACCATATTATGAAAAGATGTCAGCCAAATTTAGGAAATATTTCGGGATTGACCAGACGTGTACTTTAGGGTAGAATAATCACAAGTTCATAAAGAACGAAGCGAACAAAGGCGTTGCATTCATCGTGCAATGCCTTTGTTTTTATCCCGGGACTCTAAATTTTATCTGACGGAAATGTAAGGGCGCATTACAGTAACATGTAGTGCGCTTTTGTGTTTTCTAAATATACTGTCCGGAGCAGTCGTATTGCTGGCAAAGGGCAGGTAGAGCATAGGAGAGGAGAAATGAAAAAAATAGAAATTATCATCAGACCAGGTAAATTGGATGATTTACGAGAATTGCTGGAAGTATGCGAATATCATGGAATTATGATTACGAATATTATGGGATATGGTAATCAGAAGGGAGTCACAGATCAGCACATGTGGCGTGGAGTGATGCCCAAGTCGGGCAATACAATCCCGAAACTGAAGGTGGAATGTGTTGTTACTGCAGAGGAATCTGAACCGATTATTCGAAAGGTTTGTCGGGAAATACGAACAGGTGTGTATGGAGATGGAAAGATTTTCATTACAGATGTGGCAGATATTGTTCGTATCAGGACCGGCGAACGAGGAAAAGACGCTTTGTAAAATTTTGATATACTACTCATAAAGGAGGTATGCGGTTTTGCGTATGCCTCCTTTAAACGTGAAAAGCTATTGACAGCAATAGGGAAGAATGGTAAAATTAGACTAAAGTTCAAACAATGGTCTAAAGCGTTCAAGGGAGATAGAACTTATGACGTTAATTACGAATATACAAAAGTATTCCATACATGACGGAGATGGAATTCGAACCAGTGTTTTTTTTAAAGGTTGCCCGCTTAAATGTGCATGGTGCCACAATCCGGAAACACAGAATTTTAAGAAACAGATTCTGACGAATCGGGAGAAATGTACCGGATGCGGAGCCTGCGTGCAGGCCTGCCCGAATGGAGCGATTCGGATAGAGGACGGTAAAGCGGTTACTGATCACAATAAATGCGATGGTTGTGGAAAATGTACAGAGTATTGCCTGGCTAACATCCGGGAAGTCGCGGGAAAGGAATATGCGATAAAAGAGCTCGTAAAAGAGCTGAAGAAAGATGAAATGTTCTATGAAGAATCTGGAGGAGGAGTAACCCTGTCCGGCGGAGAAGTGATGTGCATGGATATGGACTATATTCTTCCGCTTGTAAAGGAATTGGATCGGCATGGAATCACGGTTACGATTGATACATGCGGCTATGCGCCTTATGAGAATTTTGAAAAGATTCTTCCATATATCAATACGTTTCTCTATGATATAAAAGTGATGGACGATGAAGTACATCAGAAATATATCGGAGTCAGCAATCAGCTGATTCTGGAGAATCTTGAAAAACTGAGCGCTGATCCGGCACGGAAAGCAAAAATCTATATTCGTATTCCTACAATCAAGGGGGTAAATGCAGATGATGCGAGTATGCAGGCGGTCATCGACTGGCTGAAAGCTCATCATATACAGGTGGCGCAGGTGAACCTCCTGCCTTACCATAATACTGGAAGCAGTAAGTACGGACGGCTGGAGACGGATTATCCGGGGGAAGCACTACAGACACCTGCCAAGGAAGAAATGGAACATTTTACAGAACTGTTTAAAAAAGCAGGATTTCAAAACACAAAAATAGGAGGGTAAAGCTATGGAAAAAAGAGGTATGAATGCAAGAGTTCAGGCACTTCGTGAATTGAGTGTGAGCACTCAGCCGCACATTGACCTGGAACGTGCAAAGAGTGAAACGGAGACTTATAAGAAATATGAAGGACAGCTGTCTATTCCGGAACTTCGTGGACAGGTTCTCTATGACTATTTCTCAACCAAGACTCTTTACATTGGAGAAGGAGAATTAATTGTTGGTGAGAAAGGTGACAGCCCGCAGGCGGCACCGACATTTCCGGAGCTTTGCTGCCATACTGTAGAAGATATGCATGTAATGAATGATCGTGAACTGATCAATTTTTCTGTAAAGGAAGAAGATTATGACTATCAGGAGAAAGTTGTTATTCCGTATTGGGATAACCGTTCTACCCGTTCCAAGATCATTGCAAATATGACACCGGAGTGGAAGGATTGTTACGAAGCAGGTATCTTTACAGAATTCATGGAGCAGAGAGGACCGGGACATACGGTAGGATCTGTGAAGATCTATGAAAAAGGATTCCTTGATTATAAAGAAGATATTCAGAAGTCTATCGAGGCACTGGATTTCCAGAATGATCCGGAAGCATTTGATAAGAGAAACCAGCTTCGCGGTATGTCTAAAGCATGTGATGCCATTATGAAACTTGGTGAACGTTATGCGGCATATGCAAGAGAACTGGCAGAAAAAGAGACGGATGAACAGAGAAAAGCAGAATTGCTTCAGATTGCAGCAAACTGTGATGTTGTTCCGGCACACAAACCGGAGACATTCTGGCAGGCAATTCAGATGTACTGGTTCGTTCATCTGGGAGTTACTACAGAGTTAAATCCATGGGATGCTTATTCGCCGGGACGTCTTGATCAGCACCTGAATCCATTCTATGTAAAGGATACAGAGGCAGGAATTCTGGATGAAAAGAAAGCACTGGAACTTCTGGAATGTCTGTGGGTGAAATTTAATAATCAGCCGGCACCGCCGAAAGTTGGAATTACTTTGAAAGAGAGCTCCACCTATACTGATTTCGCAAATATTAATACAGGTGGGATTACGCCGGACGGAGAGAACGGTGTAAATGATGTAAGTTATTTGATTCTGGACTGCATGGATGAAATGAAACTGCTTCAGCCAAGCTCCAATGTTCAGATCAGCCGCAAGACGCCACAGAAATTCCTTAAGAGAGCATGTGAGATTTCTCGTAAAGGATGGGGACAGCCGGCATTCTATAATACGGAAGCAATTATTCAGGAGCTCCTGAATGCAGGAAAGTCGCTGGAGGATGCAAGACGCGGTGGTACCAGCGGGTGTGTTGAGACCGGAGCGTTTGGAAATGAAGCATATATCCTGACCGGATATTTCAATATTCCGAAAGTATTTGAACTGACACTGAACAACGGATTTGATAAGATGAGCGGCAAACAGCTTGGATTAAAGCTGGGATATGCAACGGATTTTAAGACATATGATGAGCTGTTTGATGCATTTAAGAAGCAGATGAAGTATCTCATCGATATCAAGATCGAAGGAAGTAATGTAATCGAAAAGATTTTCGCAGAATATATGCCGGCACCGTTCCTTTCTATTATTACAAATGACTGTATTTCCAAAGGAAAGGACTACAATGCAGGCGGAGCAAGATACAATACCAAGTATCTTCAGGGCGTTGGTATCGGAACTATCACAGACTGTCTGGCAGCTGTAAAATATAATGTATACGATAAGAAGACATTTACCATGGAAGAATTGATGCAGGCTCTGGATGACAACTTTGAAGGACATGAGAGAATTCTGAATCTGGTGAAGAATCATACACCGAAGTACGGAAATGATGATGATTATGCAGATGATATCATGAAGAGCGTATTCGGATATTATCAGGGAGAAGTAACCGGAAGAAAGAATATGCTGGGCGGAACATATCGCGTGAACATGCTTCCGACTACCTGCCATGTTTACTTCGGAGATGTTATGATGGCCAGTGCGAACGGACGTCTTGCTCATGTTCCGGTTTCAGAAGGAATCTCTCCGGAAAAGGGTGCAGATACAAATGGACCGACTGCAGTTATCAAATCATGTGCAAAGATGGATCATTTGATGACCGGAGGAACGCTTCTTAATCAGAAGTTTACTCCAAGTGTAGTAGCCGGAGAAGAAGGACTTGATCAGATGGCAAACCTGATCCGCTCATACTTTAATATGGATGGACATCATATCCAGTTCAATGTTATCGACCGTGAGACTCTGATCGCAGCACAGAAGAATCCAGAGGAATACAAAGACCTGATCGTTCGTGTTGCCGGATACAGTGATCATTTCAGAAACCTGAGTAAAGCGCTCCAGGATGAAATTATCAATCGTACAGAGCAGAGCTTTAATTAATCTTAATTAAAAATGCATAAGGCAGGGACGTAACATTGTATTGTGTTACGTCCCTTTCATGCACAGTTACGAACATTTTATAATACAACTTCAGGAGGCAATGGAAAAATGAAGAGAGAGTTTTTCGAAGAAAACAGAAAAGAATTGTATAAGAGTCTGGAACCGCAGTCGCTTGTCATTATGTTTGCGGGACATGCACCACGCAAAACAAATGATGAAGACTACCCGTTTTTTACAAATCGTAATTTCCTGTACTTAACAGGTGTTGAACAGGCTGATACCGTTCTTATGGCAGTGACAGGCAAAGAAGGGGAATATGAAGAAAAACTGTATATTCTGCCACCGGATGCCATGAAAGAAAGATGGACAGGACGAAGAATCAAAGAGGCGGAAGCGGAGGAGTTATCTGGAGTTCATGCGTTTGGTTATGTGGGAACTTTTAAAGAAGATATGGAAAAAAATATCCGTTCAGGCAATGTGAAACGTGTATGCCTTGACTTTGATGAAGCCTTCCAGAATGATGGGGGTAATGAAGCATTTGCACTTGCAAGAGAACTGAAGGAAACTGCACCGTATATTGCGCTTGAAAATATTCATCCACAGTTGAAACGTCAGCGTACGATTAAAAAGCCATGTGAAATTGAAGCGATGAGAAAGGCCGAGATCATTACCGGTGCCGGAATCGAAGCCATGATGCGTGCGTCCAAACCGGGTATGTATGAATATCAGTATAAAGCAGAGTTTGATTATGCGCTGGCACAGAGAGGGGTCCTTGCACCGGGATTTCCGTCTATTATCTCAGCGGGAAATAATAACTTCTGTATCCATTATTATGACTATCGCGGACAGTCAAAGGATGGAGATATGATTCTGAATGACGTGGGCGCTGTCTGGGATTATGAAATCAATGATGTTTCCAGAGGATGGCCGTGTAACGGAAAATTCTCTGAGCGTCAGAAATTGCTGTATCAGTGTGCATATAATACATCTGAATATATGTTCCGTACACTGAAACCGGGAATTCCGATGAAGGAAGTAGACAATATGGTTCGTAAATACAACTTTGAGCAGTTGAAACAGGCCGGAGTGTGCAGCAATTATGAAGATATCGGTACTTATATGTGGCATGGTGGAGCGCATCATGTCGGATTCGATGTACATGATGTGGTAGATGCGAAAGAAAGATTGACCGCACCGAACATGGTATTCTGTGTGGATGTCGGAATATATCACGAAGAGTGGGGAATCGGCTTCCGTCTGGAGGATAACTGCCTGATTACAGAAAATGGATGTGAGAATCTTTCTCATGCAATCCCGAGAACAATCGAGCAGATTGAAGGGATCATGGGACATTAGTTTGCAAATTGTGATGGAAAAGAAGCATAGAAAAAAGGACAGTTCCAATCGGACTGTCCTTTTTGTCAAGCTTATGTAAGTCTTTTTTCGAAATTACCGTCTATATCGCATCCTTCGGTGAAAATCATAAATGCGTTCGGATCAATAGATTTTACAATGCGTTTCAACTCGTTGACTTCGTATTTTGAAACGACAACCATCAGGATAGAGGAATCTGCATGTGTGTATGCGCCCTCTCCATCCCAGTTCGTAACACCACGCCGCGTCTGCTCCATGATTGCTTCAGCAATACCCGCTTTCTTAGTGAAAATCATAACGCTGACATTGATATTCTGAATATGTATGTGGTCACATGCTGTTGCGTACACAACGCCATAGATCAATGAGTAGATTACGATTTCGATGTTGAACATGAAAAAGCAGATACTGTACACAAAAAAGTTAATCAACAGTCCTACTTTTCCTACACTAAAGCCTGGAAAGCGCTGGGTCATATAGATCCCCAGAATGTCCTGCCCACCGCCTGAACTCTCTCCGCGAAGAATAAGTCCGGAACCTGCACCTGCAATAATGCCACCGATGATACATGCGGTCAGATAGTCCTCGATGAGCGGTGTGGATGGAATCGGAATCAAGGTAAGTGCCGCAGTCTGAACTACGATTACGATCATGGACCGCACAAAAAAGCCTTTCCCCATTTTTGACCATGCCAGATAGATGAGTGGCAGGTTGAGCAGAAAGTAAATAATACCGGCAATATCTGTTTGCCCGAATGAAATACCGGTGATTGCGATGAGCAGGGTACGGATTAACTGTGCAATACCCATAAAACCGCCGTTATATAATGAAAGCGGAATGATCATCACATTCAACCCAAAGGCAAACATGACAGCACCGAAAACAGCAGTGCCAAGAGATGTAATCGCATGGCGCTGCTCTTTTGAAATTGGTAAATTGAATGACATACTGTTTCCCCCTTGTTTGGAAATATATTCATCTAACATTTAGAGTATAGAGAAAAGTAAGGAGAAAATCAATGATCTTTTTTAAAAATGAAAAATAATTCGTACTAGCTTGTGGAAAGAAGATTTTCGAGTGCATTATCCTTCCCCAGTGTAAAGTGATCATCATGGAGAATGCTGAAAGCGTGTTCATAATCATTCTCGCGCATATATGTGATCATTTTTTTTAGATTTGTATTTGTAGCGTCAATCTGCATACCGTTTCGGACTGAATAGAGTCCGATACGAACCAATTCTGCAAGATTCGATTCGTAAAAACGGGTAATACGTTCGTTTTCAAAAATGCTGATGATTTCCAGGTGCATTTGGGTATCTGCAAGTTCCCATTCAAAAGGGTCGGCGGCCACAGCACACATGCGAACAACACGGGCCTCTATTTTATAGGAGAATTCTTCTGCACGACCGCTGTCAAAAATCAGCTTGAAAGCAGCACCTTCGAACAGTTCACGAATCTGATAGATTTCTGTGACGGCTTGGTAACTGATCTCTTTTACACGCATGGATTTGTAGTAATCCGTCACAATCAGTCCTTCTGACTGCAACATTTTGAGTGCAGTCCGAATCGGATTACGGCTCATGCCCAGTTCCTGAGTCAACATTGATTCCGTGAGTGTCATACCGGGGGCATAAGTGAGATTCAGTATGTTGTTCTTGATTTTTTCATAAGCCTGATCGGCAAGTGATTTTCTTGGAGCAACCATGATTTTCCCTTTCTGTTTTTAAAAAAAGTATTGTATATATTGTATAAAAAAGAGAAGGGAAATTCAAGGTTTTGTAGAAAATTGTCTTATGGATATTTTTGTGACGCAGCAGTATTGACTTTTGCGATAAGAAATGGTAAATTGTATGCAAATGAGGAAATTGTATACAAATTGAATGATTGTATACAATGAAACAACGCAAAAAACAGCCAACAGAATTAAAGAAGCACAAGCGGTCAAAAGCCGTATGCAGGATATTTCAGGAGGAGAAGGGTATGAAATTAGGATTTATTGGGTGTGGAAACATGGCAGGAGCTATGATGAAAGGAATCATTGAGAATCATATTTTTAAACCAGATGAAATAATTGGTTCCGATTTATTTGCTCCGGGAAGAGAACGTTTGAAAGAGCAGTATGGAATTCATGTGACAGACGATAATAAGGAAGTTGTGGAGAAATCTGAGGTTGTGATCTTATCCATTAAACCACAGTTTTATGAAAGCGTGATTGGAGAAATAAAATCTCTGGTAAGGCCGGAACAGCTGATCGTTACGATTGCTCCGGGAAAGACACTTGAATGGTTGGGAGAGCAGTTTGGTGATACTGTAAAAATTATCCGTACAATGCCAAATACTCCGGCGATGGTAGGGGAAGGTATGACTGGAGTGACTCCGAATAAAAATGTGACGAAGGAAGAACTGGATTATGTATGTCGGATTCTTCAGGGATTTGGAAAGACAGAAGTGATTACAGAAAACCTTATGGATGTGGTTGTCGCTGTAAGCGGAAGCTCACCGGCATATATCTTTATCTTTATTGAAGCAATGGCCGATGCAGCGGTGAAAGAAGGAATGCCGAGAAATCAGGCGTATAAATTTGCTGCACAGGCAGTGCTGGGAAGTGCAAAAATGATTCTTCAGACAGGCGAGCATCCGGGTGTACTTAAAGATATGGTATGCTCACCAGGAGGAACAACGATTGAAGCGGTTCGTGTTCTTGAAGAGAGAGGGCTTAGAAGTGCTGTTTTTGAGGCGATGGAAGCTTGTGCAGAGGTTGCAAAAAACTTATAATTATGATACAATAATGAAAGAGGCCGGGTGTACTTGTGCATCCGGTCATTTCTATATATGTTCTGAAATGTTGGAGTTCCAGAACGTCTGCCGGCTGGATGCAGGCAGTTTGAGGAGGTTAGGTAAGTGGCATCAAAGCAAAATGTTAAGCGTCGAATCGTAGATGCAGCGTGGGAATTGTTTTATGAAAAAGGATATGACGATACAACTGTGGATGATATCATTCGATTATCTGATACTTCTAAAGGATCGTTTTATTATTATTTTTCTGGAAAAGATGCGTTGCTGGACACGCTTTCGACAATTCTGGATGAGTATTATGCAAATCTGGAGGAAGAGCTTGATGAAAATATGAACAGCTTTGATAAGCTGATGTTTTTGAATTATAAGTCGCATTTGTTTATGGAGACGAAGATTGATGTGACGCTTCTGGCATCTTTGTATTCCACACAGCTGATCGCAAAAGGAGAACGTAATCTTCTGGATCAGAACCGGACATATTATCGCCTGATCAGCAGAATTGTGGAAGAAGGGCATGTGAGAAACCAGATCAGCAGGGAAAAGTCGATCCAGGAAATCACAAAGTATTATTCGCTTTGTGAACGCGCGCTTGTTTCAGACTGGTGCCTGAACAGAGGAAGCTATTCGCTTGCGGAATACAGTAAGGAATATATGCCGATTTTGATGGAGCATTTCCGGGTTAAACAATAGGCGGAAAGGAACGAGGGCATGGAAAAAAGTGACAATAAAGGACTTTTGTCAGTGCATCTGGCCGTATTTTTGTTCGGAGTGGTCGGGCTTTTTGCCAAGCTGGTGGATCTCCCTGCGGTTATTATTGTTTTGGGAAGAGTGCTTTTCTCGTCGGTGTTTTTATGGGGCTTTTTGTTGGTACGAAGACAGAGAATCCGATTAAAGAGGCGAGCGGATTATCTGTGGATGATCGCAGCCGGTGTGATTCTTGCGGTACACTGGAGCAGTTTCATGCAGGCGATTCAGAGTTCCACGGTGGCAGTTGGAACTTTGGCATTTTCTACATTTCCCCTTTTCGTTACAATTATGGAACCATATGTATTTCATGAGAAACTCAAAGCATCGGATGTTGTCTGTGCAGTTGTCATGCTGGCAGGTGTATTTCTGATCGTTCCGGAATTTACGCTTCAGAATACGATGACAAGGGGTGTTCTGTGGGGACTTTTAAGTGCAGTGACTTATGCAGTGCTGTCGTTGATGAATCGGAAGTTTTCGGGGAGTTACCCGGCAACGGTCGTATCGTTCTATGAACAGGTAACGGCAGCGGTCGTGTTGTTCCCGATGTTGTTGATTTTGAGACCGCAAGTCACATTGAAAGATGTGGGTGTGCTGATGCTTCTCGGCGTTGTGTTTACTGCCGTTGCTCATTCCCTTTTTATAAATGGACTTCGCACGGTACGCGTGCAGACGGCCGGCATTATTTCCGGACTGGAATCAGTTTACGGAATCGTAAGTGCTTTGATTTTTCTCGGAGAGATCCCCGGAATCAGGGAGATCGCAGGCGGTGCTCTGATCCTTGCAGTTGTTTTTTATTCTACACAAAAAGTGGCTGAATGAGCGGAAATATAAGAGAATTGGAAGAAAACTATTTACGAACCGGGAGAGTTTCGTTAAAATAGGGTACAGTAATAAGAAAAAAAGGAGATTGATAATATGGCAAATCCAATCGTAACATTTGAGATGGAAAATGGTGATGTAATGAAGGTGGAATTGTATCCGGAAGTTGCACCGAATACAGTTAATAACTTTATTTCACTGGTAAATAAAGGATTCTATGATGGGCTGATCTTCCATCGTGTCATCAATGGATTTATGATTCAGGGCGGATGCCCGAATGGAACCGGTATGGGCGGACCGGGGTATTCTATTGCAGGAGAGTTTGCTCAGAATGGCTTCGACAATCAACTGAAACACGAACCGGGTGTGATTTCCATGGCTCGGGCAATGAATCCGGATTCAGCGGGATCACAGTTCTTTATTATGCATAAGAATTCTCCACATCTGGACGGTGCTTATGCAGCATTTGGTAAGATCATCGAAGGCATGGATGTGGTAAATAAGATTGCTGAGACGGACACTGATTTCAGAGATAAACCGATTACAGATCAGAAGATGAAAAAGGTGACGGTTGAAACATTTGGTACAGAATATCCGGAACCGGAGAAGTGCTAATAAGAAAAACGGGAAAGGCAGCGTTTGATATAGGCGCTGCCTTGATAAATATGAGGAAATGGCATGAAGATGATTAAGACAGATAAGCTGGTATTTGAATATGCAAAACGTGACGAGGAAGGCAATATCATCGGAATGAGCCGTGCTGTGGATGAGGTGGATCTGGATATTGAGCCTGGGCAGTTTATAGCAATTCTTGGGCATAACGGTTCGGGAAAATCTACGCTGGCAAAGCATATGAATGCGATTCTGGTACCCACAGAAGGAACGATGTGGGTGGACGGAAAAGATACAAAAGAAGAAGAGTATTTATGGGATATCCGGCAGAGTGCGGGGATGGTTTTTCAGAATCCAGATAATCAGATCATCGGTACAGTGGTGGAAGAAGATGTCGGATTTGGCCCGGAGAATCTCGGAGTGCCGACGGAACAGATCTGGAAGAGAGTGGAGGAAAGCCTGAAGGCGGTCGGGATGATCGAGTATCGGCATCACTCTCCCAATAAGCTGTCAGGAGGGCAGAAACAGAGGGTGGCAATCGCAGGAGTTATGGCTATGCGCCCGAAGTGTATTGTACTGGATGAACCGACTGCAATGCTCGATCCCAACGGACGCAAGGAAGTATTGGAAAGTGTACAGGAATTGAGAAAGAGAGAACATATTACGGTCATTCTGATTACGCATTATATGGAAGAAGTTGTGGACGCGGATCAGGTGATCGTGATGGATCATGGACATGTTGTGATGCAGGGAACTCCGAGAGAGATCTTTTCACAGGTTGATTTGCTGAAAGAGTACAGACTGGACGTGCCGCAGGTTACGATCCTTGCGGATGAGCTTCGCAAGAGAGGGCTTGATATTCCTGCAGGTATTTTGAAAAAAGAAGAATTGGTGGAAATATTATGTCGATAAAATTAGAACATGTGAATTATATTTACAGCGCAGATACTGCTTATGAAAAACAGGCTTTAAAAGATATCTGTCTGGAGATCCCGCATGGACAGTTTGTCGGAATTATCGGGCATACCGGTTCGGGAAAATCTACTCTGATCCAGCATCTCAATGGCCTGATCAGAGCGACGAGCGGAACGGTTTATTATAACGGAGAAAACATTTACGCAGACGGTTATAATATGAAAGAACTGCGTAGCCAGGTGGGATTGGTGTTCCAATATCCGGAGCATCAGCTTTTTGAAGTGGATGTGCTCAAAGATGTATGTTTCGGACCGAAAAATCAGGGATTCTCGGAGAAAGAGTGTGAAGAACGTGCCCGGGAAGCTTTGAAGTTGGTAGGACTCAAGGAGAAATACTATGAGCAGTCTCCGTTTGAACTTTCCGGTGGACAGAAGAGAAGAGTGGCAATAGCCGGAGTGCTTGCCATGTGTCCGAAAGTGTTGGTTCTGGATGAACCGACAGCAGGACTTGACCCGAAAGGCAGAGATGAGATCCTGGATCAGATCGCATATCTGCATAAGACGAGTGATATGACGGTGATCCTGGTTTCTCATAGTATGGAGGATATCGCAAAATATGTGGATCGTATCATTGTGATGAACCATGGGGAAGTTATGTTTGATGATGTGCCGAAGCGCGTGTTCTCACATTATAAGGAACTGGAATCCGTTGGACTGGCGGCTCCACAGGTGACTTACATCATGCACGAACTGAAGGAGAACGGATTGGATGTGTCCGTCCATGCGACAACGATTGAAGAAGCGGCGGATGAGATCATGGCTGCTGTGACTAAGAAGGAGAAGACGGAATGATTCGAGATATTACAATAGGACAATATTATCCGGCGAACAGCAGGATTCACCGCCTGGATCCGAGGGTGAAAATTGTGTGTACACTTTTGTACCTTATTTCGCTTTTTATGTTTAAAAGTATTATCGGTTATCTTCTGGCGACCTTGTTTCTTGTATGTGTGGTCAGATTGTCGACTGTTCCGGTGAAGTATATCCTGAAAGGACTAAAACCGATCATAATGCTTCTTATGATTACAGTTTTGTTTAATCTCTTTTTGACGCCGGGAGGAAGGCTGCTTTTTCATTTCGGACCGCTCAAGATTACAGAACAGGGTTTAAATACAGCTGTATATATGGCAATCCGGCTGATCTATCTGATTATGGGATCTTCGCTTATGACGCTTACTACGACGCCGAATGCCCTTACAGATGGTCTGGAAAGTCTTCTTAAGCCGCTGGGACATCTGAATGTTCCGGTGCATGAGATTGCGATGATGATGTCGATCGCTCTTCGTTTCATACCAATTCTGTTGGAAGAAACGGACAAGATCATGAAAGCGCAGATTGCGCGCGGCGCTGATCTGGAGAGCGGAAATATCATTCAGAAAGCTAAGGCTCTGGTACCGATTCTTGTACCGCTGTTTGTATCTGCATTCCGGAGAGCGAATGATCTTGCAATGGCGATGGAGGCGAGATGTTATCATGGCGGTGAAGGAAGAACAAAAATGAAGCCACTGATCTATAAAGGCAGGGATTATGCAGCTTATGCGGTGACGATTGCTTATGTTGCAATCTCCTTTGTGGCAGGAAGATATATTCCGTTTAAAATCTGGATCTTCTAATAATGTAATCAGAAACGGAGCAGATAATGAGAAGAATTAAATTGACAGTTGCATATGATGGCACGAATTATTGTGGATGGCAGGTGCAGCCGAATGGAATTACGATAGAGGAAGTGCTGAATAAAGCAATTTGCACACTTACCGGTGAAGAGATTGCAGTAATCGGTGCCAGCCGGACTGATTCAGGGGTTCATGCAATGGGGAATATTGCTGTGTTTGACACCGGGAGCAGAATACCGGCAGAACGCTTCTCCTATGCGCTGAATCAGAGACTTCCGGAAGATATTGTGGTGACGAAGTCAGAGGAGGTTTCACTGGACTGGCATCCCAGATATCAAAACAGTCTGAAAACTTATGAATACCATATTCTGAATACGAAGACTCCTGTTCCGACGAAGCGGCTTTATAACTGCTTCGTCAGTTTTGACCTCGATGTGAACCGCATGAGACAGGGAGCCCAGTATCTGTTGGGGGAACATGATTTCGCTGCATTCTGCTGCATCCGGACCAACGCAAAGACAACAGTGCGGACGGTCACAGATCTTCAAATTCAGCAGAATCCGCTGAAACCGGAAGAAATTACAATCCGGATTACAGGAAATGGATTTCTGTACAATATGGTGCGGATCATCGCAGGAGTGCTGATTCGCGTCGGGAGAGGGTTTTATGAACCGGAGAAGGTTTTGGAGCTTCTTGAAGGTAGGGAACGAAAAAAGGAGGCAGTCACTGCACCTCCTCAGGGATTGTGTCTAATGGAGATAGTATATGAAAACGATGGATTTTGTGTTTCGAATAGCAGGAGCTGAGGATGTGCCTGCCATAGATAAGATGATCAGGCAGGCGAAGTCAGGTATCACGGATCCGGACTGGTTTGAAGCGGAAGATATGGAATTTGTACGCAGGCATATTTCGGAAGAAGGGTTTATCATTCTGGCGCAGCCTGAGATCGACCGGACAAATACGGCAGCATTGCTTATTGTACGTTTCCCGAAACGTGAAGAAGATAATCTGGGAGAATATCTGGAACTTTCAGAGGAAGAAATGCAGAAGGTCGCACATTTGGAGATCGCGGTAGTCTCTCCGGAGTTTCGAGGAAATTCCCTGCAATATAAACTTCTGGTGGAGGCACAGCGGATATTGAAAAATGGATGGAACGAGCTTGAAATCCGATACTTGATGGCAACTGTTCATCCGGAAAATGTGTACAGTCTTCGAAATGTAGAACGGTTTGGAATGAAAATCGCTGCTGATGTCAAGAAATATGGCGGAAAACGGCGATTTGTTATGTGGAAGAATTTGGATGATGAATATGAGGAAGGAAAATGAAATTACTGAAGCTGGTTGTAGTAGATGATGAACCAATCCTGCTGCAGGGGCTGCTTAAAACTTATGACTGGGGAAGCATGGGGTTTGAAGTGGTGGGAACT
Source organism: Bariatricus sp. HCP28S3_A4 (assembly GCF_052066395.1). Classification (NCBI taxonomy): domain Bacteria; kingdom Bacillati; phylum Bacillota; class Clostridia; order Lachnospirales; family Lachnospiraceae; genus Bariatricus; species Bariatricus sp. HCP28S3_A4. Next base: position 25,142 of record NZ_JBQHSE010000009.1, read on the forward strand.
GCACAGAGTGGGGAACAGGCGATTCAGGTGATCAAGGAGAAGAAACCGCATGTGGTTCTGACGGATATCCGTATGAAACAGATTTCTGGTCTGATGGTCATGGAGGAGATTCAGAAAGAGGACATGGATTGCCTTTTTATCGTGCTGAGTGCGTACAGGGATTTCGAATATGCACGCCAGGCATGTGAGCTCGGGGCTTTTGCCTATCTTTTGAAACCGATTGAGGACGATAAATTGCAGGAAACCATGGAGAATGCATACAAAAACTGCATGGCACAGATTGAAAATGTACAGCGTATTGAGAGTTGGGAGAAGATGGTGAAAAAAGATTCTGACAGTTTCCTGCAAGTCATTGTACAGAAATACCTTCAAAAGAAAATTACATATGAAAAGATGGAACAGGTCTTTGCAACGGTCGATGATGTGATCCGGGATGGGGATCGTTTTATTACATTGTGTGTAGATATAGATCTTACATATAAGATTACGAATTCGCTTGATTATGAAGCAACAAAGTTGTCGCTGATTCGGTATCTGGAACAGGTGATGAATGGAAAATATTTCTTCTGGCATTTTGAAAGCGAGGAAGGATATTTTGTTTTTCTGGTGAAAACAAGTAAGAATGATACCGTCAAAGAATTGAAACTTCTGATGGAACATATTAAAGAAGAACAGAATTGTCCGGTCGTGGCATCAATTTCAAAACCTTATAAAGGCATGAAAGGGATTGGACGGAGCTATGAAGAGGCTGAAAAATTATTCGGTCTTGCGAGTGCGTCCGGTGCAAGCGCATTTACTATGCCTGAGGAGATTGAGGAAAGTGAGGAACGTACGGATTTTGAGGATGCCGAACTTCTGATTGTCAATGCTATTCGGAAAAATGATGAAAAAGAGCTGAAAAAGGCTTTTGTGCATTTTATCTACAATTTGCCCGAAGCGGAAGAAATGCAATGCCAGCTCCTGCACAAATTGATGCTGAGAGTGGAATTTTTGCTTAAGGATTCCTATGGAATGGTGGACAGTCTACGAGAGCAGTTTCGCAATTATTATTCGAATATCCAGAATCTCAGTGCGGCAAAATCGGTAGATGTATGTTATCGGATTCTCGGCAGTGTCATTGAAGAAAGAAAGAAGCATGCAGGTAAAGATGAGACCCGGTACTTCAAAGAGTATATGTCTGTTGCAGTCGGATATATTGAAGAACACTTGAATGATGAGAATTTATCCATCGTTTCCGTAGCAACTCATATTTATTTGAATCCGGTTTATTTTGGCAGAGTTTTCAAAAATACATTTCATATGACATTTAAGAAATATTTGCTCCAGCAGAGGATTGAGCGGGCAAAGAAACTGCTGTCTGAGGGGGATGAGAGCATAGGAAGTATCTGCGAGCAGGTGGGAATAAGCAATCCTTCCTATTTCTCTCATTTGTTCAAAGAATCCACGGGAATGCTTCCCAGTGAATATAAACGGAATTGTGAGAAAGGGTAACGGCCAGAGATGAAGATCGGGAAAATGAAGTCCGGAATTCAAAAAAAATATTTAAAATACACCATAGCACTTTTGATTCTGGCACTCTTAATGTCAAGCATAGGTGTGTGGATGTTCACTTATCGTCGTCTTAGCTCGGCAATTGTGGATAAATACACTTCTCTCGATGAGAAAATGGGGATTGCACTGGATTCTCTGTTTCAGAAAAGTGATGAAGTCCTGGCAGAGTGTATCCTCAATACAGACGTGCAGGACAGCCTCAGAACGGGAAATCTGGAAGAGGTTGAGAAGACGACGATCAGTAAATACTTTGCTTACATTGACATGGAACATGTATCGGAATACTGTTATGTTGATAATAAACAGAATGTATATACGCGTTCATATTCCAAGATTGATTACGAGGATTTTAAAAAGAGTAAAATGTCTGCTCGGCTCGGGGATTCGTACGCAAAGACGAAATGGTTTCTTGCCCCGGATACGTTATTCGGAGAAGGAAAGCAGGCGGTATTTATCGGGCGGTATGTGCACAGTATGGAATATGCACATGAACCCGGAATGCTGTTCCTGAAAATGGAAGAAGAATTTCTGGATGACATTCTGGGCAGCAATCCGGCTTCCATATCAGATGCTGCGGTTGGAATCATGGATGGGAATGGACAGTTTTGGAAAATGTGGCATCCGGACGGATACGATCTGCCGGATGCAGATCAGAAGATCATGAAAGAAATAGCGAGAACAGACGGAGAAGGTATGATCGCCAACGGAGAGAAAATTCACAGTGGCCTTCTGTCGGCTTACCGGCAGAAGGAGACAGGACTTATCGTTTACACGATCGTACCAAATAGTGTGATTTCTAAGGATTTGGGAAAAATTCTGATCATTTTGTCCGGGATCTATCTTCTCGTCATTGCCGTTGCGTTGAATTTAAGTATCTATTTTTCCAAACGATTTACGAGACCGATCCAGACAATCAGTGAAGCGATGACGGGATTTGACGGAAATGATTTTAGCAGGAAAGTTGAACTGAACACGAATACAGAACTGGATCAGATCGGACAATCCTATAATCAGATGCTTGTAAATATTGAAAATCTTTTGGATGAGATCAAATTACAGGAACGTGAACTGAGGACTAGTGAAATGAATATGCTGATCAGTCAGATCAATCCCCATTTTATGTATAACACTCTGGATACGATCTACATGCTGGCAAGAATCAATGGTGAGGAAACGACAATGAAAATGATACAGGCATTGTCAAAATATCTCCGTTTGTCACTCAGCAAGGGTAATGATATCGTTACAGTGGAAGATGAACTGGAAAATGTAAAGAGTTATATGGAGATCCAGCAGATCCGAAATGAAAATCTGTTCCGATATGAGATTGAATGTCAGGTGGATGCAAAGAGGACCTGGATTTTGAAATTGATTTTGCAGCCGCTTGTAGAAAACGCAATTAAGTATGGCTTTTGTGAAATCTACGAAGGGGGATTTATTCGGATTACGGTAAAAGAAGATGCGGGGCAGCTGAGTCTGGAAGTCTACAACAGCGGAAAGCCGATTGACGGTAAAATGGCAGATAAGATCAATGCGCTTAACGGGGCGCCGCTTAAGGATCTCCGGGAGTGTTTCCCGGACAAAAAACATGGATACGGCGTGACTAATGTTATTACGAGGCTGCGTCTGAAATATGGAGAGGATGTACATTTTGAATATCAAGCAGAAAATGACGGAACCAGATGTATTATCCGGATTCCGGATGATGGGAAAGAAAATAGAGAATTATAGAAGACTGTTATCAGTATTGCTCTGTGTTGTGATGCTGGCAGGGGTTGCCTGTGGATGCCAAAAGAGCGAACAGACACAGACCAAGGAAGAAGAACGGGGAGAAATCCACATTCCTGTAATCTTTACTGTAAATCCTACGAATGGTAAAAAGAGTAACCAACAGCTTACAGAAGCTTTCAATGAGGAATATGACGGAATCTATCAGGTTGATGTAGAGTGGGTGTTGGAGACAGAAGAGGAATACCGGCAGAATCTGAAACGGCAGAATGTGACGGATTCGCTTCCTGCGGTAATCACAGATCTGCGGATGCTGCCGTCATTTTATCAGATGATGATCGAAGATGGCCGTCTGGAAGATCTTGCACCGTATCTGGAAGCGGATGAAGAATGGAGAAATATGGTTGAGCCTGCGGTAATGGAAGCGTGTATGGAAGAGGATGGTGCAGTGTACTTGGCACCGATCAGTACGGCGGCATTTTCCTGCTCCGGTATGTTCTGGAATAAAGAATTGTTTGAAAAGGCAGGGATAGAGCGATTCCCGGAGACCTGGGAAGAATTCTGGGAATGCTGCGACAGGCTGCAGAGTTGCGGTATTACACCACTTGCATTGCATACGGAAGGAACAGGATGGGCTCCCATGTTGATTGCAACAGCGGTAATTGCTGATACATCGGATGGTGCTGAATTTATGAAAGAGCTTTTCCCGGATACATATCAGAATGAAAGCGGTGTTATGCTGGCAGAAACGCTTAAGAAACTGTTTTCTTATACAACAGATGATGCAATGCATGCCGATTTCGATGTTTCATTTACCAATTTCTTTTCGGGAGAGGCGGCCATGATCCCGAATGGATATTGGATGATCGAACAGATACCTGATGGATGGCGGGGGAAGACTCGCTTTTCGGCATTCCCGGGAAATAAACTGATCTCGTCTCCTGAGACATTCGGATGGGCGGTGGTTTCTGATTATAGTGATGAAGTGAAGAAGGGGGCTGTGGAATTCTTGAAATTCCGCACAAAGTATAATAGGGAAGAAAGGGAACGCCTGATGAAATCCGGTGAGGGATGGAATGTGCCTGCACTGAGTGATTATATTGACGCTTTTTCGGCGGACCCACAGATCGTTCCGAATTACCAGGTGAAATGGAATTCCATCTTACAGGAAGAAACTTTGGAAGAGTGTCTTCCGGAACTGGTTAAAGGGAAGATTACAGTAGAAGAATTCCTGAAAAAAGCGGATGAGAGTATCCGGGAATATGAGGCTGAACAGTAAAGTGTAAACCTGAACTATTAAAAATAAAGGTATGTTTTTTGATAGTTCAGGTTTTTTTCTTGATAACGGACAGGAATATTTCTCTGCTATGATTATTACAGAAAAAAGAAAACCAAGTTTTCAGAAAAGAGGGAGAATTTGTTATGAAAAACAAAAAAAGATGGATCGCACTGGGACTGGTTGCAGCAATGGCAGTAGGAACACTTGCAGGCTGTGGCGGAAAGAAAGAAGAAGGTGGCGACGGAGAAGCAACAGGTTCTGTATATTATCTGAACTTCAAACCAGAACAGGATGAACAGTGGCAGGAACTTGCAAAAGCTTACACGGAAGAAACCGGAGTAAAAGTTGAAGTTGTTACAGCTGCATCCGGAGAGTATGAAACCACACTGATGAGTGAAATGGGTAAGAGCGGTGCTCCGACACTGTTCCAGGTAAACGGACCGGTTGGACTTGCTAACTGGAAAGATTACTGCTATGACCTTTCAGATTCAGATGTTTACAAACAGCTGACAAGCGAAGATTATGCACTGAAAGATGGCGACAAAGTAGCTGGTATCGCTTACGTTATTGAATCTTATGGCCTGATTGTGAATAAAACGCTGCTTGCAAAAGCTGGCTACACAATTGACGATATTCAGTCTTTCGCAGATTTGAAGAAAGTTGCAGAAGATATCACAGCACGTTCTTCTGAACTCGGATTTGCAGCATTTACATCAGCAGGTATGGATGGATCTTCTGACTGGAGATTTAAGACACATCTTGCAAACCTTCCGATCTATTTCGAATATCAGGAGGACGGAATCGGAACAACTGATGCAATCAAGGGAACATACCTTGACAACTATCGTAATATCTGGGATCTGTACATCAACAACAGTACCTGCGCACCGGCTGAACTGGCTGCCAAGACAGGTGATGACTCCCGTAACGAATTCCTGGCAGGTCAGGCAGTATTCTTCCAGAATGGTTCATGGGAATACGGCAACCTTACAGCAGACGGAACATTTACAGATGATGACCTTGCTATGATCCCAATCTACATCGGCGCAGGCGATGAGGCAAATCAGGGACTGTGTACCGGTACTGAAAACTACTGGTGTGTAAACTCAGAAGCAGACGAAGCTGATATTCAGGCTACTCTGGATTTCATGAACTGGTGTGTAACTTCTGAAAAAGGAACAAAAGCTATGGGCGAAGATATGGGATTCGTTATTCCGTTCAAGAATGCAGTAGAATCTCAGAACCTGTTCGTAAAACAGGATAAAGAAATGACAGAAGCAGGAAAAACACCTGTATCTTGGAACTTCCCGACAATGCCGTCAGAAGAGTGGAAGAATGGTGTAGGCCAGGCTCTTACAGCATATGCAGCAGATCAGACTGATGAACAGTGGGCTGGTGTTGTATCCGCTTTCGTAGATGGATGGAAAACAGAATACGAGCTGGCAAATCAGCAGTAATAAGGAACTGGAGTAAACATGAAAAAGGACAGGCAGCGTTCCTGCCTGTCCTTATTATGTGAGGATTTGAAAGGCAAACGGTTATCTGCCTTGTCAGATCTGGTTATGAGTGAGGAGGAGCTCTATGGAAAAAGCGTTAAAGCGTTACGCACCGATTTTTATTCTTCCAACCTTTCTTGCATTTGTAATTGGATTTATCGTACCGTTTATAGAAGGCTTATATCTTTCATTCTGTAAATTTACGACGGTAGACAATGCAACATGGGTAGGACTTACAAACTATATTGCAGCAATCAAAGATACATCATTTACTGATTCCTTTAAATTTTCAGTTATGTTCTCGGTTGTCTCTATTCTGACTATCAATGTGCTTGCATTCGGACTTGCACTTCTGTTGACACAGAATCTGAGAGGAACCAACATTTTCAGAACAGTATTCTTTATGCCGAACCTGATCGGCGGTATCGTTCTTGGATATATCTGGCAGATCTTGATCAACTGTGTGCTGTCACTTACTGCTCAGCCGCTGCTTGCACTGAACAGCAAAGCCGGATACTGGGGCATGATCATCCTGATGTGCTGGCAGCAGATTGGATATATGATGATCATCTATATTGCAGGACTGCAGAATGTGCCGGATTCTTTGATTGAGGCGGCTAAGATCGATGGTGCTACGAACCTTCAGACACTGATTAAGATCAAAGTACCGATGGTTATGTCATCCATTACTATTTGTGTATTCCTGACATTGACAAACTCATTCAAATTGTTCGACCAGAACCTCGCACTCACCGGCGGTGATCCGAACCATACAACAGAAATGTTGGCACTCAACATTTACCAGACTTTCTATGCGCGTTCCGGTATGCAGTGGAAGGGTTATGGACAGGCAAAGGCAGTTATTTTCTGTCTTATCGTAATTGTTATTTCGTTTGCTCAGCTTAGAGCAACCCGTTCAAAGGAGGTGCAGCAGTAATGGATAAAAAAAGAAAGCCGGGTAGTATGATATGGACCATTATTTTGGGAATCGCTTCTGTTCTCTGGATATATCCTGTTGTCATGATTCTTTTAAATTCTCTGAAAAAAGAATCTGCAATCAGTACAGCTGCTGCGTTCAAACTCCCTACGGCAGACTCTTTTACAGGTATTGCAAACTATATTGATGCGATTGCATCCAAGGGATTCCTGAGCAGTTTGGGATTCAGTACATTTATCACCATCACCTCTGTTACGGCAATTCTGATCTGCTGTTCTATGTGTGCATGGTATATCACCCGTGTAAAAGGCGTGATTTCACAGGTATTATATTACCTGTTCGTATTCTCAATGGTAGTCCCGTTCCAGATGGTTATGTTTACACTGTCTCAGACAGCAGATAAACTGAAGCTGAACACTCCGTGGAATATCTGGATTATTTATCTGGGATTTGGTGCAGGACTTGCAGTATTCATGTTCTGTGGATTTGTAAAATCAATCCCGATCGAAGTAGAAGAGGCTGCTATGATCGACGGATGCAATCCGCTTCAGACCTTCTTCCTGATCGACGTACATATACTGAAACCGACGATGATCTCTGTTGGTATTCTGGAAGCTATGTGGGTATGGAATGATTATTTGCTTCCGACATTGGTTCTTGATATCAAGAAATATAAGACTATTCCGATGCTGATCCAGTACTTCAGAGGAAGTTACGGTAAAGTGGAAATGGGACCGATGATGGCAAGTATCATGCTTACTGTCATTCCGATCATCATTGTATACCTGGCAGGACAGAAGTATATCATCAAAGGTGTTGCTGCCGGTGCGGTAAAAGGCTAATCAGGCTAACATATTATAAATCGAAAAGAAAGCGGTTTCTGGAAACGGGAACCGCTTTCTTTTTGTTGTGCGCCTGGCGGCGCACGTTTCTAACGGGTGAAAGTCCCGAATCCGCCCGGCAGTGGGAAGGATATAGCCGAAGGCAAGGGCGCTAAAACAAGAAATGTTCCGATCATGGAAAAAACGTGCAAACACCTGAAATCCTACCTTCATAAATTCCATACAGAAGATAATCCGGAAGAATTTCTTTTTTATATAGATCGCAAAGGAATACGGTCACAAATGTCAATCGACAACGTGGAGAAATTTGTTGCACGTTATGGAAAAAAGGCATAAGAGACTTCAACAGATGTGCCAGAGCATTTATATCCCCATATGTGGAGACATTCACGTGCGATGCATTTGTATAGGAATGGTATGCCACTCCCATTGGTGGCCGAATGGCTTGAACATGCAAAAATGGATACAACAAGGCGTTTTTATGCAAATGCTGATACCACGATGAAAAAAGAGGCTATTGAAAAGGCGACATCAGACTTTTATCCTCTCTTCTCCAATGAATATGACGTTGACTGGGAAGATGATGAAGACCTCATGAAAAAGCTTTATGGCTTAAAGTAATTATTATCCCGACTTTTTACTTTAGTATCTTTTAAAATACGGCATTTCAGATGGTTTATCGGAATAAATAGAAAGTCGGGATAAGTGGTGTGAGAGGTCGGAATATCTCAAATAAGAGAAATTCCTCCTACTCGATTGTATTACAATGTGAAAATTTAATGCGGTAAAATGTTAAAATGTCACAAAAAAAATTGATATATCCGAAAAAAATATATAAAATGAACAAAAACAATTGACATTGCCGTAAGGGAAAGGTTTAGTATGGGATATAGAGACATTATATAGATAGAGCGTGTTTATAGAAAATGCAAAAACTGGAAAGGGAGTGATGCCATGGACAATACATTTGTTCATCCGTATATGCCGAATAGTGTTCCTGAGATCAAAGAGGAAATGTTGAAGGAAATTGGTGTAGAGAAAATCGAGGATATATACAGGAGCATTATCCCTAATGAACTTATTTACAAAGGAAGATTGGATTTACCTGAACCGATTCAAAGTGAGTATGAACTGAAAAGACATGTGCTTGGTATTCTTAATAAGAATGCAACGACAGAAGAGTACACCAGTTTTCTCGGTGCGGGATGCTATAAACATCAAATTCCGGCAATTTGTGATGAATTAAACTCGCGGGGAGAATTCCTGACTGCTTACTGCGGCGATACGTATTCGGATCATGGCAAGATGCAGGCAATTTTCGAATATGCGAGTATGATGGGAGAACTGTTGGATGCAGATGCGGTAAGCTATACAACCTATGATGCGGGACAGTCAGTTGTCTCGTCTATGCGAATTGCACTTCGTGTGCAGGAGGCACGAAACACTCCGAAAGATGTGGTGTTGGTTCCAGCTACAATGAATCCTGAAATTCTGTCACAGGCAAAGGAGTATTGCAGAAATGTTGCGCAGATCAGAAAAGTTGCATATGATCCGGCAACGGGACTCATGGATATGAGGAATCTTGAAGACAAGCTGAAAGAGGGCAATGTTGGAGCTGTGTTTTATGAAAATCCTTCCTATCTTGGATTCTTTGAGACACAGGGACAGGAGATTGCAGAGCTGGCGCATGAATACGGAGCGCTTTGTATAGCGCAGCCGGAGGTGTCGGCCCTTGGTATTATGGAAAGTCCCATGAACCAGGGAGCAGACCTTGTATGTGGTGATATACAGCCTTTGGGAATGCACATACAGTTTGGTGGCGGTCAGGCAGGATTTATTGCATGTCGGCAGGATGTGGAGCTTCTGCAGCAATTCCCAACATATATGTATGGAATAGCAGAAACAGACAAAGTGGATACTTTTGGTTGGGGACGTGCGATGAATTATCGAAGCTCCCATGGAAGTCGCGAAAAAGCAAAAGAGTACTTTGGAACAGAGACAGGTCTGTGGGGCATAACAGCAGGCATTTATCTTGCAAGCATGGGACCGCAAGGAATGTATGAATTGGGAGAAACGATTATACAGAATGTGAATTATGCTGTCTTGAAATTATCAGATATCCCTGGTATTAAAGCAAATGTATTTGGAGGAAGCAATTTCCAGGAATTTGTTATAGATTTTACCGAGACAGGAAAAACAGTAAAAGAAATCAATAAGACTCTGCTTGAGGAACATATTTTTGGAGGAAAGGATTTAAGCCAGGATTTTGAAGAATTAGGACAGAGTGCATTGTACTGTGTATCTGAACTGACAACAGCAGATGAGATTGAGCATCTGGCAGAAGCACTGAGAACGATTGTAGCAGGAGGGTCAGAACATGGGAAGGTTTAAGAAAAATAGAGATTTTCACGAAGCACGATGGGATGAGCCTATTATTATGGAGCTTGGAAATCCGGGAGAACGAGGTGTGCTTGTGCCGAAAGCTTCTGAACGTGTGGTACAGGTAACAGGAACTGTGGAGAACCTTCTTCCGGCGAATCTTAAGAGAAAGAAAGCACCAAAGCTGCCTGAAATGTCACAAATGCAAGTGCTGCGCCATTATATGAGACTCTCACAGGAAACAATTGGTACAGATATTAATATCGATATCGGGTTGGGGACATGCACCATGAAGTATAGTCCCAAGATTAATGAACAGTTTGTGCGCTCGGAAAAACTGACTGAGGTCCATCCATATCAGGATGAAAGTACGATTCAAGGAATTCTTGAAATCATGTACAAGGATGAACAGTACTTGAAAGCAATTTCAGGAATGGATAGAGTAAGCCTTCAGCCAGGAGGGGGAACGCAGGCGATTTTTGCCAATGTAGAAACAATCCGTGCATTTCATGAAGCCAACGGTGAAGGGGAACAGAGAAACGAGATTATTACAACCATCTTATCACATCCGGGAAATCCAGGAGCTGCGGCAACATTAGGATATAAAGTCATTACACTTTATCCGGATGAGAATGGAGTACCGGATATTGAAGCTTTAAAGGCTGCAGTGTCAGAACATACAGCGGCACTGATGATTACAAATCCAGAGGATACAGGTATTTTTAACGATAAAATTAGAGAGTTTGTGGATATTGTTCATAGCGTAGGAGGATTGTGTGTTTATGACCAGGCGAACTTAAATGGATTGTTTGGTATTACAAGAGCGCGGGATGCCGGATTTGATATGTGCCATTATAACTTGCATAAGTCCTTTTCTTCTCCACATGGCTGCCAGGGGCCTGCAGCAGGAGCGCAATGTGTCTGTGAAAAGCTGGCTAAGTTCGTAGCAACCCCGACTGTAGAATATGATGGAGAAAGATACTATTTCGATTATCAGAGACCGGAAAGCATAGGAAAGTTGAGGAAATACTTTGGCGTTCCGGCAGTTTTGGTTCGTACATATGCTTATATAAGAACGCTGGGCCCGGATGGAATAAAACAGATTGGAGAACTGGCTATTTTGAATAATAACTATATGCTAAAGAAGCTTTTAAAAATCGACGGGTTATCAATGCCGTTTGCGGAAGGAAAATTCCGTGTGGAGCAGGCCAGATTGAGCTGGGAACAGTTGACAAAGGATACAGGAGTTACAACCGATGATATTTGCAGAAGAATTGTAGATTATGGTTTTCAGGATTATTTTGCAAGTCATCATCCGAGAATTATTCCGGAACCATTTACTCCGGAACCAGTTGAAACCTATTCAAAAGATGATATAGATGAATTTGTAGAAGCATTTGCTTCAATTGCAAAGGAGGCTTATGAGGAACCGGAACTTGTGAAGACAGCTCCGCATAAGGCCGCTCTTAGTGATCAGATTCATGAAGAATATCTGACTGAATGGGGAAAATTTGCAACAACTTGGCGTGCATATGTCAAGTACATAAAAAAATAAGGAAGGAGGGAGAAAAATGATTTTTGATGGACATGGTGATATATGGACAGACGTTACCTGCCATGTTATGGATCATGGAGAAAGGGATATTTTTCGTAAATATCACTTAAACAAGTTCCGGGAAGGACATGTAACAGGAGGGATTTTTGTGATTTGGATCGATCCGCCAAATGACAAAGATCCGGCAGCAAGATCAAAACAGATTGTAACCAGTATCAAACAGGAAATGGTTGATGCGGCAGATATTCTGAACTTTGTCACAAAATTTGAAGATTTTGAAAAAGGAACAAAGGCAGGAAAGATTAATGTGGTTACCGGTATGGAAGGATTGAGTCAGATTGGGGAAGATATTGATCAAATTGACTACTTCTATCATGAAGTCGGTGTAAGACATGCTATGCTGACGTGGAATGAAGCAAATGCTCTGGCTACAGGATGGCCGGTTGATGTGAATCGGGGACTTACCGATGTTGGTAAGAAAGCAGTAAAAAGAATCCAGGATCTGGGTATGGTCATGGATGTATCACATCTGAATGACAAATGTTTCTGGGGAGTTATTGATCTGGCGCAGGGACCGATTATTGCATCACATTCTAATGCACGAGCAGTATGCCCTGCTATGAGAAATCTAACAGATGACATGTTAAAAGCAATTGCTGGCACGAACGGACTGGTTGGCATGAACAGTATGAGAGAGTTCATTGCAGAAGAGTATGAGAAGCAGGATGTTGAGCATTTGGCTGATCATATAGAGTATATCGCGGATCTGATTGGTATTGAGCATATTGGACTTGGGTTTGATTTTGACGATTATCTTGGCGGAGAAACGCTTAGTTCTTTCAGCGGACATCTTGATTCACCAAGCGGAAAAGGTATTTCCAATGAGGCTGAAGCAAAGAACATACTGGAAGTATTGAGAAAACGTGGATATAGTCAGGAACAGCTCGAAGCAGTTGCTTACAAGAATTTTTATCGTGTTTTCAAAGAAGTATGGAAATAGGATAGAGGAAAAAGGAAGGTAGAGGTTTATGAGTACATTAATTAGTGCGGATAATACATGGGCGCTGTTTGCAATTTTAGTAGTAATCGCAGCGTTGGCAATCTGGATGGAACAGAGATTTAAATGGGCATCTAAAGTGACAGGATGTGTGATTGCTTTGATTGGAGCGATGATTCTTTCAAACTTCAGAATTATTCCGGTAGACGCACCGGCTTATGATTTTGTATGGTCTTATGTAGTGCCATTGGCAGTACCACTGCTTCTTTTCAAAGCAAATATTAAGAAAATCTGGAAAGAAAGCGGAAGAATGCTAGCAATTTATTTGATTAGTGGTGTAGGTACTGTTATAGGCGGATTCCTCGCATATTATATTTTCAAAGGGAAAATTGACGAATTGCATGCAATTGCAGCTATGATGGTTGGTACTTACACGGGAGGAAGTGTTAACCTGGCAGCAATGAAAGCAGCATTTAGTGCAAGCGATACAACATCTGCAGCAGCAGTTGTTGCGGACAACCTTTTAATGGCATTGTATTTCTTTGTATTGATTGCAATTCCTACGATGCAGTTCTTCCTGAAGAAATACAAACATCCATATATTGACGAGATTGAAGCAAGAACTCAGAAAGGTGATAATGAGAATCAGGCAGCCAACTTCTGGAAGGCGAAACCGGTTGCACTTCTTGATATTGCGGAAGCCCTGGCAGTATCATTTGCAATCGTTGCAGTATCAACAGCACTTGCTGATTTTATCTCTTCAGTTATCCCGACAACAAATTTTGCACTTGCATTGCTGAATGGGCTAATTGGTAATAAATACCTGATCATGACAACTCTTACAATGATAGTGGCAACTGCAATGCCGGATTTCATCGGAGAAATCGCAGGAGCACAGGAAATTGGTACATTCCTGATCCATATTTTCTTTACAGTTATCGGAGTCCCGGCTTCTATTTATCTTATTATTACAGAAGCTCCATTGCTGCTTGTATTCTGCGCAATCATCGTAGGTATGAACATGATTTTCTCACTTGTATTTGGTAAGATCTTCAAGTTCAGTATTGAGGAAATCTGTGTTGCTTCTAATGCCAATGTCGGAGGCCCTACAACGGCAGCTGCCTATGCAATTGCAAAAGGATGGCAGTCTATGGTGGTTCCGTCTCTTCTGGTCGGTACGCTTGGATACGTAATTGGTAATTACTATGGAATTTTTGTTGGGACTTTCCTTGGAAGGTAATTGGGTGTAGAAAAATAGATATATAGTGTTACTTAAGGACAATAAACACAGCTTTGGGGGTGCGTTTATTGTCCGCTTAGAAAGAGGAGAATGACTTATTGGATAGAGACGAAAGTAAATATAGTATTGGCGAAATAGCAAAAATATGTAATGTGACAAAGAAACAATTGCGCTATTACGATGAAAAAGACATCGTGAGCCCTTTCTATAAAGACGAACAGACCGGTTACCGCTATTACAGTGAAACACAGATTGAAGAAATTCTACTGATTAAAGAGCTGAAGAAGACAGATTTGCCTTTGGTTGATATTGCAGAAATTCTAAAAGAACGAAATATTCCATTGCTCCGGAAAAAGATGGAGCGGCAAATGGAGTTGGCAAAGCTAGATTTATTAGAGGCAATGAACAGATATGATCAGACGGTTCAGACATTCATGAGGGCAAGCGAAACGGTTGAGGCACTTGATCGGATGAATTATACGAAACAAAATTTGCACAAGTTTGAAGTTGTGACATTTCCAAAAACAAAAGTAGCTTATACAAGATATGTCAGTTATTGGAATGCGAACAGCTTGTTTATTGGAAGACGGGCGGAATTGTATCGAATGATTGATGAGTATCGGCTGACAACAACGGGGAACTTGACTGCAATCTTCCATGGCGGTTATATGAAACAGTTTAGCGAGAAAGAGGAGGACATGAATGGAGATCTGGAAGTCTTCTTTGGAATCGCTGACAGCAAAGATTGTGTATCTTGCAGATATATACCAGAATTTCAGGCTATTACAACACTGCATGTGGGATGTTATCCGAGCCTGAAAGAATGCTATGAAGAATTGGAAATATGGGCGAAAGACAATGGATATGAGGTAGAGAAGTGTTCATTTGAAGATTATATATGCGGAGTGACAATGACGAATGATCAGAGAAAATATGTAACACGGGTTTATGTTCCGCTTAAAGGAAGCATCATTTAATATATCTATAAGAACATAAAATTTGACACATGGTACATTAAAAACTACCATGTGTCAAATTTTGATCTATAGAGGGTTAGTTGTTCGGCATATTTTCAATACGATAAACAGTGGATTCTGTGTCGCTGAAGTGGATCTTATAATATCCACAGAGATAGTGATCCGTTTCCTGATCGCCGGTATCCACTAGCATTGCGCGCCCTTTGAGACTAATGAGTTTACTCTTGGTGACTGCCAGACAAATATTCTCTTTTCTCACGCGGGAAAGAATTACAGGACTGATCTGTTGGTTCCCACGTCCGAATACAAAACCGGCACCACCGATACAGGTAACGATAATCCTGATTTTTTCTGTATGTTCTGTGAGATCTTTTAGTGCATTTTCATCGGCATCTTTATGGATGAGTTTTCCGTTCAAAATGGCATCTACACCGATAAGTGTTCCAGCACCGCATAATCTTTGTTTGATTTGGTAGGTTGTACTTCCCGGACCTATTATGTATAGAGTATCTTTGGCTACTGAAGAGGCAAAATAATCGGCTAGGATTTCTGCTTCTTCAGGTAAAGAAACAAAAGCAGCTTTAGGACCCTGAAGTTTTTGGCCTTCATTAATCATTTGAAGATATCCATAAAGATGAGGGCTGATGTGAGGTTGTCCGAGCAAAATTTCATCAATATCCATAACTTCTCTCAGTTCTTGTCTCAAAGGTTTCCCTATAATATAGTTCCTAAGAAGTCCTCCTGCAATAGAAGGATTAACTGCAAAACATCCGGAATACATTTTGACACCGGCGGGGATCCCGATTACCGGTTTCTGTAGCCCAATCACATTGCAAAGATCTCTGGCGGTGCCATCTCCGCCACAAAATATGATTAAATCCACATCATTTTCCAGAAAAAGCTTCAGGCAGTCCAGTGTGTCTGAACGTGAAGTGATAAGTTTTGCAGAACAGATTTCCTGATATGGGATTCCAAGTTCTGTAAGAATATTTCCACCCATTTCTCCTGCCGGTGCATACAGTATACAATCTTGCTTGATATCAAGAATATGCCGCAGACATTCTCTCGCTCTTATGGCAGAGCATTTTTGATAACCATTTTGCAGTGCGTGTTCCAAATGCTCCCTGCAGTCACTGCCTTTGTAACCGGCCTTTCCTCCAAGACCTGCAATTGGATTTATGATAAGTCCAATTTTCGCTTTCATAGATCGCAATCTCCTTTTATCATAAGAATGTGACGATGAACTGTGATGCCAGGACAATTAGTACGAGTGCTACTGGATAGGTTGATGCATATGAAGAAGCCACATCATCCGTACCGGAGGAGCGTATCAGTACACCAAGTGCAGGCGTGCTTGTCATCCCGCCTGTGAGAGAACCCAGATTGTCCAGGAGACACAAGTTTACAACATGTTTCGCAAATAAAAATCCGATGATGAGAGGCAGAAGCGTCATAAGTGCTCCGTAAATAAACAATATCATTCCATATTTGTGAATGATATCTACAAATCCGGAACCACCGGGTACACCGGCACCGATCAGGAACATCATCAATCCGAATTCACGAAATGATTCTAAAAAACCATGAGAAAGCTTCATGCTCAGCGAACCTGCATGGCCGAAATGTCCAAAGAGCAATCCCATAAGAAGAGCACCGCCGGTATTACCGAGTGAGAAGGTGGCACCTCCCGGAAGTGGAATGGAGATTTTCCCAAGAAGAATGCCACAAATAATAGCAAGGGTAAACGCGCATAGACCGAGAGAGTCTATTTCGGTGTATTTCTTTTTTTCCTTTCCTTTTTCTTTCGCTGAGTTGACAATTAATTTTGCTCTTTCCTCCACCAGATTTACCCTCAAAATTTTGGGGATGAGTTGGACAAAAAGGACAACACCAACTACTCCAAAAGGATATCCGATGGCATAGCCTACGGTAACTTCATTCAGAAGCACTTCATTGGCTCTGACAACATCCTGCGCTGCTGCAAAACCGGGTGTTGTCGTTAAAGCACCAGAAAGAATACCTACAGCCATAGCAGAATCAATATTTGTCAAAGAGATAACTGCAATACAGATGATGCTGCCGATCCCTATGACCACAAAGGCGAGACAAACATAGGATTTGGCATTTCTCTTCAGATTGCAGAAAAAGTTTGGACCGGCTATGAAGCCGACTGAAGTCACAAAGCAGAGAAGCCCCATATTCTGGACCATGGACATAGTGAGCTTCAGGGCTGCATTATCAATAGTAATAAGACCGATTTCATGAAGAAGAGACTGATCTGCATATCCGAAATGACCAAATACGAGGGCTGCAAGGAAAACACCGGCAGCACCCAGACCAACTCCTTTTATTTTAATGTTGCCGATCATAAATCCGGCGAATGCAATGGCGAACACAATAAATAGTGAGTTGCTGCAGCAAGAAACAAGAATTGCATTCAGGTAATTCATTGCTTATTTCCCCTTTTCTTTTTATGGTAAAGGGTGCCCGAAGAGGAATGTCAATAGATAATTTGAAAATAACTAAAAGAAATTGTACCCGCCTTGACAAATCCGTAAATATAAGTTAGTATTACTCCATGACGAAATATTTAAATGCTGTGATAGGAAGAAGTAGTTTCTGACAAGACTCAAACAGAAAGTTACCGGTTGATGAGAGGTGCAGGAAGAGTCAGAGATGAATACATCCTGGAGCATCACACCGAACGCAGAGAGAAGAGAACAGGTAAGTAGGCTGTGACGGAATGGCGGACGTTATACCGCTGCAGTGATGGATGCGATGGCAGAGTCACTCACGGAGGCATACAGCGCGAGCTGCATGTGAAATAAGGTGGTACCACGGGATTATTCCCCGCCCTTACAGAAAAAAAGTAAGGACGGGGCTTTTTTTCGCAAAAACAAAAATTGATTAAATAATTTTTGAAAGAGAGGATAACGAAAATGGGAATTTATGAAGAACTTCAGGCGAGAGGACTAATCGCCCAGGTAACTGATGAACCGCTGATCCGCGATTTGGTAAATAACGGAAAGGCAACATTTTACATCGGATTTGATCCGACTGCAGACAGTCTGCATGTAGGGCATTTCATGGCGCTCTGCCTGATGAAACGTCTGCAGGAAGCCGGTAACAGACCGATCGCTCTGATCGGAGGCGGTACAGCTATGATCGGAGATCCGTCAGGACGTACGGATATGCGTCAGATGATGACGGAGGAAACGATTCAGCATAATTGTGAATGCTTCAAGAAACAGATGAGCCGTTTTATCGATTTCTCGGATGGAAAGGCATTGATGGTAAATAATGCGGACTGGCTTCTGAATCTGAATTATGTAGAAGTGCTGCGTGAAGTCGGTGCGCATTTCTCCGTAAACCGTATGCTTTCTGCGGAATGCTATAAGCAGAGAATGGAACGCGGACTGAGCTTCCTGGAATTTAACTACATGATCATGCAGAGTTATGATTTCTACATGCTGTTCCAGAAATACGGATGTAATCTTCAGTTCGGAGGAGATGACCAGTGGAGCAACATGCTCGGCGGTACGGAGCTGATCCGCCGTAAACTCGGAAAAGATGCAAGCGCCATGACAATCACGCTTCTTCTGAATTCCGAAGGCAAGAAGATGGGCAAGACACAGTCCGGTGCAGTCTGGCTTGACCCGAATAAGACTTCTCCGTTTGAATTCTACCAGTACTGGAGAAATGTGGCAGACGCGGATGTGTTAAAATGCCTGCGTATGCTTACGTTCCTTCCGCTGGAGCAGATTGATGAGATGGACAAATGGGAAGGCGCCCAGCTGAATAAGGCCAAAGAAATCCTTGCTTATGAACTGACAAAACTGGTTCATGGCGAAGAAGAAGCCGAGAAGGCACAGCAGGGAGCACGTGCGCTGTTCAGCTCCGGAAATGCAGCAGATATGCCGACAGCAGAGCTGACTGAGGAAGATTTTACAGACGGGAAGATCGACATCCTGACCCTCCTTCATAAGAGCGGTTTGGTCCCTTCCAAATCTGAGGCGCGCCGTGCCGTTCAGCAGGGCGGTGCAGCGGTGGACGGTGAGAAAGTTACAGACATCGCAGCAACATTTGCCAGAGAAGAATTTGACGGAGACGGAAAAGTCTTGAGACGCGGTAAAAAGAATTTCCGTAAAGTAGTGAACAAAGCGTAAGTAATATCGGACTGGAGGCATACGTGATGAGTTTTAGAGAAATAAAACCGGAAGAACTGAAAGAAAATCCATTCGATCTGATCGGAAAACAGTGGATGCTGATCACGGCGGGCGATGAGACGAAATGCAATACGATGACTGCAAGCTGGGGAGGCGTCGGAATCATGTGGGGAAAACCGACTGCGACAGCCTATATCCGTGATTCCCGTTTTACCAAAGAATTTGTGGATGGAAGCGAGTATTACACCTTATCATTTTTTGAGGAAACATACAGGCCGGCACTGAATCTCTGCGGAAAGGTTTCCGGAAGAGATACGGACAAGATGAAAGATGCGGGACTGACTCCGTACTATATAGACGGAACGTCAGCGATTGCGGAGGCACGTCTGATCTTTGTCTGCCGTAAGGTGTTCCATCAGAGAATGGGAGAAGAAAACTTTGATGATCGCAAGAATCTGGAAAAATGGTATCCGGATCGCGATATGCATACGATGTATATGGGCGAAATTGTCAAAGTACTCGTAAAAGAGGATTAATGCTATGGGTAGATGGAAGCAGAACATCACGGTCGTTCTTGCATCTGCTTCACCCAGAAGAACGGAACTTCTGGGACAGGCGGGGATTCGTCATGTAGTCATCCCATCAAGCTGTGAGGAGACGATCAGCTCTGTGGTGCCGGAAGAGGTTGTCATGGAGCTCTCTGCGCAGAAAGCAGAAGACGTCTACGCAGGCTATGAGAAAGAGCATCCGGATGAAGAATTTGTCGTGATTGGTGCGGATACCGTTGTGGCATCCGGTAAAGAGATCCTTGGCAAGCCGAAAAGTGAGGAAGACGCATACCACATGATCTCCCTGCTCCAGAACCGGACGCATCAGGTATATACCGGAGTGACACTTCTGGCGAAAACGAATGAAGGACAGAAGAAGAATACATTTTTTGAATGCAGTCACGTGGCGGTGTATCCGATGGAGGAGGAAGAAATCCGTGACTATATTGGAACCGGAGAACCTATGGATAAAGCAGGCGCGTATGGGATTCAGGGCGGTTTCGCAATCTACATTCGGGGAATAGAGGGGGACTACAACAATATTGTCGGACTTCCGATCGCCAGAGTGTATCAGGAACTGAAAAAAATGGAAATATGATCGTATGACTGGATGAAAAATGTAAGCAACAAGGAGAAAAATACGATGAAGAAGAAATGGTGGCATGGAAAAACAGCATATCAGATTTACCCGAAAAGCTTTATGGACAGCAACGGAGACGGGATCGGTGACATCCGGGGAATTATCGGTAAACTGGACTATCTGAAAGATCTGGGCGTGGATATCATCTGGCTGTCCCCGATCTATCAGTCTCCGTTTGTAGATCAGGGATATGACATATCCGATTATTATGCTATTGACCCGGCATTTGGAACGATGGAAGACATGGACGAACTGCTTGAGGAAGCAAAAAAACGCGATATATACATCGTCATGGATCTGGTTGTAAATCATTGCTCAGATCAGCATGAATGGTTTCAAAAGGCACTTCAGGATCCGTATGGAGAATACGGAAAATATTTCTATATCAGAGAAGGAAAAGACGGGCAACCGCCCTGCAACTGGCGCTCCTATTTCGGAGGCAGTGTCTGGGAAAAACTTCCGGGATATGAGAATCTGTTTTATCTTCATATGTTCGCGAAAGAACAGCCGGATCTGAACTGGGAGAACCCGAAGCTGCGGGAAGAAATCTATAAAATGATCCGCTGGTGGATGGAAAAAGGCTTGGCCGGTTTCCGGTTGGATGCAATTATCAATATTAAGAAAGATCTTCGTTTCCAGGATTTCCCGGCTGACCGTGAAGAAGGAATGTGCAGCGCAGCGCTGATGCTCCAAAATGCGCAGGGGGTTCATGAATTTCTTCAGGAGATGAAAGAAAAAGCCTTTGCGCCGTATCAGGCATTCACGATAGGAGAGCTTTTTGATTTTCGCGAGGAAGAAATGGAGAAATATATCGGAGAGAACGGCTGTTTTGAATCCATATTTGATTTTGCGCCGCATTTAATTGGCGGAAATCAAAAGGGATGGTATGCCTGTGAGCCGGTGGACCCGGATGCATACCGGGATACGGTGATGAGAAGTAAACTTACGTCGCAAAAAACAGGACTGATGGCGAATATCATCGAGAATCATGATGAGCCTCGCGGGGTAAGCCGTTATATTCCGGAAGGAGAAGTGACGGAAATCAGCAAGAAAATGCTGGCAGGACTTATGATGATGACTTATGGCCTTCCGTTTCTCTATCAGGGACAGGAAATCGGTATGACAAATACCCGTTTCGAAAGCATTTCCGATATCAATGATATCAGCACGATCGAAGAATATCGCCTTGCCAGAGAGCAGGGCTATGACGAGCGGGAAGCACTGGATATCGTTGCGAAATTCAGTCGCGATAATGCCCGCACACCGATGCAGTGGGATGACACTGAGCACGCAGGATTTACCGATGGTACGCCGTGGCTTAAAGAAAATCCGAATTATAAGGAAATCAATGTGGCCGACCAGGAAGGAAGAGAAGGATCTGTTCTCGAATTTTATAAAGAAATGATTCGTCTCCGCAAAGATCCGGAATATGGTAATACCGTTGTGTATGGAGAGATGATACCTGCATATGAAGGCGAAAAGAGACTTTTTGCTTTCTATAGAAAGGATGAAGACCATACATTGCTGGTAGCTTCCAACTATCAGAACGAAGAGCGGACCATACCGATGGAGTTTGACAGCAAAAAAATCCTGGTCAATAATTATCCGGAGGATAATATCGAGAAAAGAGTCCTGAAGGTGAAAGACGGCTGGCTGCTGACACTGAAGCCGTATCAGTTCATTGTGGCAGAACTCTGACCGGAAAATAGCTGACTATAAAAACATAATACAGACAGAAGGACAGAAGGTTTTTGCACCAACTGTCCTTTTATCTTGTCATGCATATTCAAAAATGATCTGTTGAATCTTTTGGAGTTGAATTCCTATTTTGCTAAGAAGGGATTCGTTATTTTAGATATTTAACGCTGTAAGGAGGCATCTCCAGATGTCCGTTCATCTCAATGACTTCGCCGGTCAGCAGATCGGTCATCGTTCCGCCAAGCTCCCCATTCTGTGCGGTGTACGGTGCATCGGAGGCGTTGATTGCAACCAGCATGCGTTCGGAATCCGTTTTGCGTTCAAAAACAAGCTGGTGGTTGGTAAGGACAACATTGCGATAGGTTCCGTTACAAAGCGCATCACTGCCTGTGCGAATATGAATCAATTCCTTGATCAATTCCGTCAGTTCATTCGGCTTCGGCTCTTCAAAACATGGACGAAGTGCATAATCATTATTCGGAGCCTTGACGCCCTCTTCTCCCCATTCGCTGCCATAATAAATACACGGAACTCCAGGCATTCCGAGGAGAAGACCGTAAGCCAGCGGAAGATGGTTCTTATTGGTCAGAATGCTGGCGATTCGTGTTACATCATGATTATCGACAAAGGACATCAGATGCTTTCCGCGGTAAATGCACCACTGTTCCGGACCGTACTGGCGATTCAGAGAATGAGCGATCTCGAACATATTCATACTGTTGAAACTGGAGTAGATTCCTTTGTAGCACTCATAATTCGTACAACTGTGGAGCATTTCATCATTTACGATCAGATTATAATCGCCGAACAATACCTCGCCGATCAGAGCAAAATCCGGTTTCAGTTCCTGGCAGAAGCTGCGCAGGCGTTTCATAAAATTGCGCTCCAGACTGTAGGCAACATCGAGCCGCAGTCCGTCGATATCGAATTCTTCCACCCAGCCCTTCACGCATTCCAGAAGGTAATCGACAACAGCCGGATTGTAGAGATTCAGTTTGACCAGTTCATAGTGCCCTTCCCAGCCTTCATACCAGAAGCCGTCATTATAGGCGGAATTACCGTCAAAATTGATGCAGAACCAGTCTTTGTAGGGAGAATCCCATTTCTTCTCCTGCACATCCTTAAAAGCCCAGAAACCGCGCCCTACATGGTTGAATACACCGTCCAGAACAATCTTCACATTATGTGCATGCAGATCCTTGCAGACCTCTGCGAAATCCTCGTTTGTCCCAAGGCGACAGTCGATTTTTTTGAAATCGCGGGTATCATATCCATGATTGTCCGATTCAAATATCGGGTTCAATAATATAGAAGAAACACCAAGTTCCTGCAGATAACTGCTCCATTCCTTCAACTTCAAAATTCTCGGAACTACGTTGCCGTCATTGGAAGTCGGCGCTCCGGTAAATCCAATCGGATAGATTTGATAAAAAATGCCTTCATAAGCCCACATGTGTCAGTACCTCGTTTCTTGTATTTTTGTGTGGTTTCATATGTGCTTATTATACCATAGGAACAGATGGCCGGGCTACCGTAAAATTTCTGTGATTGTATATACGATAACGAATTGTGCGGGGAGTCGAAAAAAATAAGGAATAAATCAAAAAAACAGTTGACATGGAAAAGGCACCATAATATAATAATAAAGTATGACACGAGGAAGAGACAATTTACACCAAAGCCCCGGAGTGGATTGTTTTCCAATAGAATCTACAATGAAAATAATTAGTAAAAATGGAAATTCATAGGAGGTCAACCAATGAAAACTTACATGGCTAATCCAGATAAGATTGAGAGAAAATGGTATGTAGTTGACGCTGAAGGACAGACACTCGGACGTCTTTCTGCAGAGATCGCAAAAGTTTTAAGAGGAAAAAATAAACCGGTATTCACACCGCACATTGATACAGGCGATTACGTAGTAGTTGTAAACGCTGCAAAAGTAAAAGTAACTGGTAAGAAATTAGACCAGAAAGTATACTATCATCATTCAGACTATGTAGGTGGAATGAAAGAAACTACATTAAGAGAAATGATGGCTAAGAAGCCGGAAGCAGTTATTGAGATGGCTGTTAAGGGAATGCTCCCGAAGGGACCTTTAGGAAGAACTATGATTAAGAAACTTCATGTATATGCAGGACCAGAGCATGAACAGCAGGCACAGAAGCCGGAAGTTTTAACATTTTAGTTGAAGGTGTGAAAGGAGGATATTACAATGGCTAATGCTAAATTCTACGGAACAGGAAGAAGAAAAAAATCTATCGCAAGAGTATACCTTGTACCGGGTACAGGTAAGATCACAATCAATAAAAGAGACATCGACGAATATTTCGGACTGGAAACTTTAAAAGTTGTAGTTCGTCAGCCGCTGGTTGCAACTGAGACAGCTGATAAATTTGATGTATTAGTAAATGTACACGGTGGTGGATATACAGGACAGGCTGGTGCAATCCGTCACGGTATTTCAAGAGCTCTGCTTGAAGCAGATGCTGATTACAGACCGGTTCTGAAAGCAGCTGGATACTTAACACGTGATCCACGTATGAAAGAACGTAAGAAATACGGCCTCAAGGCTGCCCGTCGCGCTCCGCAGTTCAGCAAGCGTTAATTTGGAACGAAGCGACAACGAGAGAAAACAAAGTTTTCTCGAGTTTGTTTCAAGCGACAACAAGAGAAAACAAAGTTTTCTCGAGTTTGTTTCAAAGATATCAAAAGAATTTTGTCCCGGAAGCAATTGTGCTTCCGGGATTTCTTCATATTTGGTCAGATCATTGACCGTAGATTCAATTATTCTTCAAACAGGTCACTTCGGTCCGTGTCGCAGAATGACCTTAACTTCAAAAAATCAAAAACAAGTCACCCCCCGACGTCGATGAAGGATGACCGCAATTCTAAGAAATCAAAAACAAGTCACCCTCGACGTCGAAGAAGGATGACTGTAATTCCAAGAAATCAAAAACAAGTCACCCTCGACGTCGAAGAAGGATGACCGCAATTCTAAGAAATCAAAAACAAGTCACCTCCGATGTCGATGAAGGATGACTGTAATTCCAAGAAATCAGATATAAGTCAATAGTAGGAGAAAAGATATGCAAGGTCTAAAACAAATGCTTTTACAGGAGCAGAAATATCTGGAAAACATTGTAAATAAAGCAAAAGAAGGATTGTCTACAGCACCGGATGGACATCTAAGAATCTCAAAAGATAAAAATAAAATCAGATATTACCATTGTACAGAGGATAATAGTGGAATCTATATTCCGAAATCAGACAAATCTTTACCCCAAAAGCTTGCGCAAAAGACTTACAACTTGTCGGTGATAAAAAAGGCAGAATCGAGACTAAAACAGATTAAGAAAATTACGAGAGATTATTCAGATGATGAGATCGAGGAACTTTTTACATCTTTGCATGCAGACAGACAAGCTTTAGTTACGCCTGTGGAAGCAACATGGAAGCAACTTCTTAATGAATGGTATACGGAAGAATATCAGGGGAAAGGATTTCAGGAAGGAACTGTGGTGATTCTGAGTGAAAAAGGGGAACGCGTGAGATCGAAGTCAGAGAAAATTCTTGCAGATTACTTTTATCGAAGAAACATACTTTACAAATATGAAAAACCTTTATATCTGAAAGGATATGGTACTGTATATCCTGATTTTACATTTTTGTCGAAGAAAATAGGGAAGGAGATATACTGGGAACATGAAGGCATGGTGGATAAGCAGGAATATGCAAGAAGTGCGGTCCGAAAAATAGAGTCCTATCAAAAGAATGATATTTATCCGGGGGATCGTCTGATTCTCACTTTTGAAACAGAACAGAGTATTTTGAATTCAAAAACGATAGAAGGATTGGTAAACAGATATTTGCAATTTTGAGAATAATAATTGACTATTTTTGGTGTACTGAATAATCACAGAATTGAGATATGCATATTTTATGCATATTTTTTCTCAGAAAAATGTCATGATTCGATGATATATGCTATAATTATTCCTGATAATGTTTGTGCTGCCAGAGAGGTGATTTGATTGATTCGGGAAAAGAAAGTTGGAGTAAATAATATGATACAGGATAATATAAACGAACAGAAGCAGGGAAAAATGAATTCACTAAAAAGATTTTTAATAAATTTATTTGATATCCGCGGTGATATGATGAGCTATGAGGATATCGATGCGATGATGGAGGAGAACACGGACATTCACGGTTCTAATATGTGGATACTGATGATGGCTATCATGATTGCATCAATCGGTCTGAATGTCAATTCCACTGCGGTGATTATCGGAGCCATGCTGATTTCCCCTCTTATGAGTGGAATACTGACGATGGGATATTCTCTTGCTGTAAGGGATCTCAAACTGATGCGGCGTGCGCTTCTCAGTTTTGGAGTACAGATGGTGATCAGTTTGATTACGTCTTCAATTTATTTTTCTATTTCTCCGCTTGGAGAGCCTACGGCAGAGATGATTGCGCGTACAAGCCCCACAATCTGGGATGTACTGATTGCTTTGTTCGGTGGTATAGCCGGGATTATCGGAAATACAAGGCAGAAGAAAAGCAATGTAATTCCGGGAGTAGCGATTGCGACTGCACTGATGCCACCGCTTTGTACCGCTGGTTACGGAATTGCCACAATGCAGGCGAAATTTCTCCTCGGGGCATTTTATCTGTTCTTTATTAATACATTGTTTATTGCACTTTCGGCAGCACTCGTGACGGTTCTCCTTGGAGTCCCTGCACATCAGAGCATGGATGAACGCAGACAGAAGAGAATAAACCGGATCGTGGCAGTTATTACAGTGGTTACCGTGATTCCGAGTTTGTTGATCGGAGCATATACAGTGTACAGTTCTTACATAGAAAACCAAATATCCGATTATTTGAAAGAAGAGTTTGTTTTCAGTGATACGCAGTTGGTGCAGAGTAGTTACGATCAATCAGCGAAAATGATTTCTGTATCGCTGGTCGGCACACCGATCGATCAGGAGACGATTTCATTTCTGGAAAGAGAAATGGAGAAATATGATCTGGAGGAATATACGCTGCATGTTACGCAGAATACGGTTAGTTCTGCAAGCGAAAGCGAGAATACAGACAAAGTGACTATTGCGGTTCAGGAAAAAGCAATTGCCAAGCTTCAGGAAGAACTGGAAGCGAAGCGGGAGCAGCTGGCGGAAATGGAGAGCAAAGCGACTGCAAAACTGGATCTGGAACAGATGTCAAATAAAGCAGAAAGCATTTTTTCAAGTTTATCGGACTGCAAATGTGGTATTATTGCAGATGAAACGGGAGAATATATTATTCTTGTTGCAGATGCGGAAAAGGATTTGACTGATTCAGAGATCTCTGTGATCGAGAATTGGCTCAAAGAAGAAAGCAAAGTAGAACAGGCAAGGCTGTTTATTGAACAAAAATAGAATTAGTATTGATTGTAAACGTCGGGAAGCTAAAAGCGTCCCGACTTTTTTTGACAGAATATCATAGTTTGTATTTATAATTGGCTCTAAAAAACTGTTATAGATGAAAGGGTTGCATTTTCGGCATTTTGTTATATAATAGCCTATGTAGATAATGCATATCAAACATATAGGAATTATAAGATAAGAAAGGAAGGGTATTATGAGCTGTGAATTTAATAATATATCTAAGGAAGAGGAGAAGGGGATCACTTACACAGACGCTGAGGCAGAGCTTCATGCAAAAGAAGTGGGTGTTGATCCCAGGCCAAATGAAACATTGGTTGAAATTGATGAGAGGGGAGCGTTTATCAGACAGCCTAATGCATTTATAAAACCATTCGGAGATAAGCCTGGTGACAATAAAGCGGAGGCGGGAAGATATCGTATTTACTGGGCAACAGGATGCCATTGGTCAAACAGACCGGTAATTGTGAGAGATATTCTGGGTCTGCAGGATGTTATTTCTGATATTAAAGTATCTCACTCTGGGGAAACGAATGTATATGGGCATGGGTTTGGAAATCAGCCTGATCACCGGGATCCGGTGACGGGGGCGTATTTCTTAAGTGAGTTTTACAAGAGAGCAAATCCGGATTTTAAAGGCAGAGCGACAACTCCAACGCTGGTAGATGTTGTGAATAAAACGGCAGTGAATAATGATTACCACCGTCTCACAAATTACATCGAGGTACAGTTCAGACCATTCCAGCCCGAGGATGCACCGGATCTTTATCCAAAGAAATTCAGAAAAGAGATCGATGAGTTTAACGACTGGTTATTTCCGCATATCAATAATTCCCATTACAGAATGGCTTTCTGTCAGTCGCCGGAAGCATATTTTGAGGCGTATGAAGATTTTTATGAATCACTTGACAAACTGGAGAAACGTCTTGAAACCAACCGTTTTATATTCGGTGATTATATCACGGATGCAGATGTTCGTCTGTATGTGACACTGGTTCGCTGGGATGTTAATTACTACCATAATATTGGTCCAGTTCATAAACCGATATATGAATATAAGAATCTATGGGGATATATTAGAGAATTAAATACTATTCCTGCATTCCATAACAATTGCAATGCGAAAGAACTGGCATTATCAGGACCAAAGAGAGATAAAAAAGAAAAACTTTTCAGAGGATTTAACGAAAGAATTCTTTCAAAATTAGATTTCGATGCATTCTGGAAATATGACGGAGAACGAGCAGCACTTAGCAAGAACCCGGATGAAGTATATCTTCGTCATCCAAAGGGAGAAACCTATGAAGAATATGCATCGGAGATTTCTACTACAATCTGGAACAGCCCAAGTTGGGAAGATAGAAATCCGAAGAATGGAACCCTTTCGGTGGACGCATCAATTAATCCGATTCAGGGACTTTTATAATAGGAAGGAGAAAAAACAAAAATGAATAAATTAAGATATAAGTTTTTATCAGCAGTATTAGGTATTACAGTAGTGGCGGTCAGTCTGGCAGGCTGTGGATCGTCTGGCAAGAACACTGACAAGAACAGTTCAGAACCGACGGAAAATGAAGTAACGGTGGTGAAAGGCGTAACGGGTGGTTCGCTGGCTCCCTATTTCTATATGGATGAAAATAACAAACTTACCGGTGTAGATATTGAAATTGCCGAAGAGGCATTTAGCAGACTCCCACAGTATGAACTCGAGATCGAGGTGGCTGATGCACTTCAGGGTGTACTTTCCGGGCAATATGATATTGCAATTAATAATTATGGATATACCGATGAGAGAGCCGAATCTTATTATTTTTCATATTCATACAAGACAAGCTTTAATAAATATATTCAAAGAGCGGATGATCAGCCGTTAGAGTCTCTTGAAGATGCGGCTGAAAGAGGCTACAAGATTGAACTGCCTGCGGGAAGTCTTACAGGAAATGCATTAGAAAAATGGAATAAAGATCATCCTGAGAAACAAATCAATATCATTTATTCTGAGACAGATTTTCAAGTTCGTTATCAGCATATCGTAGACGGAACGACAGATTTTGCGATTGATGACGGACCAATCATAGAGAATCTGCTTCCAAAATTTGGAATGGAAGGTCAGCTTGTGGCCAATGACATTGATGCAGAGACAGAAGATTTCCTGTTCCCGCAGAATAATACATATTTCCTTCTCGCAAAAAATGAAAAAGGAGCTCAGATTCGTGAGGATTTAGATAAGGTTCTGAAGGAAATGAAAGAAGATGGAACTATTGCGGAAATTACAAAGAAATATCTGGGAGTTGATACTTCAGTAGATCCGAAATACCTGGAAGAAACAATTAATTAAGAGGAAACGGGTATGCAAATATATCGTATTAATAAAGAAACGGATGAATGGTTAAAGAAAGCATATGATTATGTAAGAACGAATGCCTTCTGCTTTGGTCAGAATATCCCTGTGGAATTAGAATTTGCGGGGGAAGAAGCTCAAGATGATTTAGAAGGTGTTGTGATACTGGAAGATCATAAGCCGGTTGCCGGATGCCGGATTTCATATCCGGCAGATGGAATCGGGAAAATTGAACGTGTCTGTGTGGTTCGTGAAAAGCAAAAGGGAGGATATGGCAGTATACTCATCAGGGAAGCGGAAAAATGGTTGATTGAGAATGGTGTCAGACATATTGTTATTAACAGTCAGGACAGAGCGGCCGGTTTCTATCATAAGTTGGGATACATCACAAATCCTACAGTTGATCCTCATGCGTATGATAAGAAAAGAAAGAGGAAAAAGGCGGCAGATGAAGCCTCCCTGCCAAAGATAAATCTGGGATTTTCGACTGTTCTGGTAGAAAAATACGTGTAATAGAAGGGAAAAGGGAATGGGTAAATTATTTGATGTTTCACTGGTATTTTCATCAATACCTGAATTGTTGGAAAAGCTTCCTATAACTCTGGAACTGGCATTGCTGGCGATGGTGCTTGCACTTGTTATAGGGCTCATAATGGCTATTATTAAGATGAAAAATATAAAAGTGCTGACACAGATTGTGAATATTATCATATCAATGCTTCGAGGAACGCCTGTCATTGTTCAACTCTATGTCGCATTTTTCGGGATACCGATGATATTTACGGCAATCAACAACAGCTGGGGAACTGATCTTGCTGTGGCTGATATTCCCGGGTTTGTGTATGCGATGATTGCATTGGGCTTGAATCAGGCGGCGTTTATGGCTGAAATAATACGTTCTGCCCTGCAGTCAGTAAATTCGGGACAGATAGAGGCCGCCAGTGCGCTTGGTATGACCTATGGACAGGCTTTGAGAAGAATTATTATCCCGGAAGCGTTCGAGGTGGCGCTTCCTACATTGGGTAACTCGTTGATCAGTATTATCAAGGGGACATCGTTGGCATTTACCTGCGCAGTTGTAGAGATTACTGCCCAGGGTAAAATCATCGGAGGAAGGACATATCGTTATTTTGAAGTATATGTCTCACTTGCTATCATATATTGGGTCATTACGATTATAATTGAACAATTGATTAAGTTTATTGAGAAACGAATACGTATACCGGAGCAAGTTGCGATGGTGTCACCGGCGCGTATAAAGGAGTGCATATATGATAAAGATTGAACATTTATCAAAGAAGTATCATGATAATGTGGTGTTGGACGATATGAATCTGGAAATCCACAAGGGTGATGTTGTGGGAGTGATCGGCCCATCGGGAACTGGAAAATGTAATGGAAGGTCTTGTTACGGTAAAGAAGATTAAAAAAGATGAGGCAAGAAAAATTGCGATGCAGGAATTGGTAAATGTGGGAATGGCGCAATGGGCAAATCATTATCCAAAACATTTGTCAGGAGGACAGCAGCAAAGGGTGGCTCTTGCACGTGCTCTGGCTATGAAACCGCAGGTTCTTCTTCTTGATGAGCCTACATCAGCGCTGGATCCCGAGCTTGTTGGTGAAGTCCTGGATGTAATCAAGAGGGTGGCAGAGAAAGGTTACACGATGATTCTGGTTTCGCATGAAATGAATTTTGTGCGACATGTGTCTAATCGAGTGATTTTCCTGGATAAAGGGCATATTGTGGAGGATGGAACTCCGAAAGAAGTGTTTGATAATCCAAAGAATGAACGTACAATAGAATTCTTCCGCAAAATGAATCTGATGAATGAACCGGATTATGTAATTTGATGAGGAAAGAGAGAGTATGTGTCGATGATTGAAGAAATAAAGAAGTTATTATTACAACTGGTTGAAATTGATTCTCCTTCAGGAGAAGAAAATGGGATTATAAAGTTTTTAAAGAAAAAATATGAGGAAATAGGTATTCATCTTCAAGAAGACAATTCGGGTAATCTCTATGCTGAAATTGAAGGCAAAGGGGATTACCTTTTGCTGTCTGCTCACATGGACACTGTGAATCCAGGGAAGGGGAAAAAGGCTGTTGTAAACGCAGACGGTATAATTTCCAGTGATGGAACAACGATTCTGGGCGCTGATGACTATTCCGGACTGGTGGAAATTTATGAAGTGGCAAAATATGTTATGGACAATCATATCCCACATAAAGCAATAGAACTTCTATTTACTACGGGTGAAGAACGGTACTGTGTTGGTGCTAAGAAATTTGATTTTCGTAAGGTAAAAGCAAAAACAGCATATGTGCTGGATTTGAGTGGTCCGGTCGGAAGGGCAGCGTATGCAGCACCTACAATTTTATCGTTTGAAGCTGTAGTTCGCGGAAAAGCGGCACATGCAGGATTTAATCCGGAAGAA
Source organism: Bariatricus sp. HCP28S3_A4 (assembly GCF_052066395.1). Taxonomy (NCBI): domain Bacteria; kingdom Bacillati; phylum Bacillota; class Clostridia; order Lachnospirales; family Lachnospiraceae; genus Bariatricus; species Bariatricus sp. HCP28S3_A4. The sequence goes on from NZ_JBQHSE010000009.1 coordinate 57,384, forward strand.
GGAATTCATGCAATTCAGGCTGCGTCGAGGGCGATCGGAAAACTGCAGCTTGGAAAAGTGAAGGAAGGTGTGACGGGAAATGTGGGCATCATACAAGGTGGAAAAGGGACCAATATTGTCCCTGATGAAGTAAGGATTCAGGGAGAAATAAGAAGTATGCAACATGAGGATGCAATTAGACTTGCGGATGAATACAGATGCATTTTTGAAGAGGAATCAGCCGCTTCTGGAGCAACTGTGTCATGGGAGGAGGAAATTCATATTCAGGCCTATGAGACTTTATTAGAAAGCAAAGCTGTGAAAGAGTTTGAAAATGCAGTAAAAGCGGTTGGACCTTCGCCAAAACTGGAGAAGACATTCGGAGGAAGCGACCAGAATGTATTTGCGCAGAAAGGAATCGAAGGAATCGTTGTCGCCAATTCTATGTATAACGTGCATAGTGTTGAGGAATACACGAATCTTTTTGAAATGGAAAAGGTGGTGGAAATATTAAAGGAAATTGTGAGAAATGAAGAGATATAAATAAACAGTAAAGATAAAGAAAAAAACTGAAAATGCAGGATATGTGTGTTATAATTAATGTCAATTAAAAGAATCAATATCAGGAGTGACACGAATGATAATATTGAACGATTACCTGTATTCCGGAGATACGGTTATTAAAATACTTCAGAATTATATGGAAGATCTGTTTTGTACAAAAACGATGGACGATATTGCGGAAATCGGACCGGCCAATCACCTAGGGTACGAGAAACGCCAGGAGAACGAACGGGTGAGAAGAGATGCAGTTCCGGAAGGGGAGTGTGTTTATTTTGATGAAGCGTATGAGCGGGGGATGCGTCTGCTTCAGCTGAATCTTGCCGAACTTGATGTAAATATGTTTTCGGCTGTAAATAACAGTCTGATCAACGATGGATGTGGGCTTTACCGGGGGCGACAGATCCTGCCGTATGAACATTTGTCTAGATTTCAGAATGACCTGATTGATTGATGTCAGTCAGATAAAGGGGAATAAAAATGCAAACAAAAGATAGCTTGAGAAGGGTTATGAAATATGCCTGTATTCTATATTTTCCGATTCTGTTATTATACCTGGAATTGGTTTTTCATCTCTATATGCGGCTTAGGATGGCATATTTTCCGATTATTGCCTGTTTTGCGGTTTCACTTGGAATGCTGGTCAGCGCTCTGGTGAACTGTTTTAGCAAAAGAACGAGGCATATTCTGACAAGTGTGTTCAGTTTGTTTTTGGCCGTGCTGTTTTGTGTGGAAATGATCTGCCGCAGGATTCTGCAGCAGTATTTTCAGTTATTCAGTGCGCTCGATACGGCTGCAGGCAATCGGCTCGGAGATTATCGAAATGCCGTTGTGAAGGCTCTTGAACAGAATTGGATCGGGTTGCTTCTTATGCTGGTCGTTCCGGGAATGATGTGTGCTATACAGGTTTTTCGAATTGATACATTTGGAATAAAGATAAAAACCGATACAAAAAAACGGTGGCCTCTACAGAAAAGACTCCTGTTTCTGTACAGATTTACCGCTGTTCCGATGATAGGTTGTGTGGTGTTTTATCTTTTGACGCTGGCTATGGTTTATCTTTATCCCTGGGAAGGCGATTTTACTCCGGAAAAGCTCTATGCTATGGATACGAATACGGATGATCAGGTGGAGCAGCTGGGACTTCTTACGATGCTTCGTCTGGATTGTAAACATATGATTTTCGGAAGTAACAGTAATATGGATATCAGTCTGGAACAGCTTGCCGATGCGGAAAATGAGAAGGCGGTTCAGGATGAAGAAATAGCAGAGGAGGTGGCGGAACCGGAAATTGATACTTCTCCGAATGCGTTGGAGCTGGATCTGCAAAAATGGATCGATGAAGCCCCGAATGAGGATGTAAAATGGCTTTCGGAGTATATTCAGACAGTAACGCCGACGAGAAAAAATGAGTATACGGGAATGTTTGAAAACTATAATGTAATATTTATTACGGCCGAAGGGTTCAGCGGGTATTTGATCGATGAGACATTGACTCCGACGCTGTACCGGCTGACACATGAAGGATTCGTATTCAACCGGTTTTATTCGGCGCTTCATTTTACAAGTACTTCCGGGGGTGAATTCCAGAATCTTACGGGACTGTACCCAAAAAATGGCTTTCCGGTCAGCATGAAGGAGACTGGGGAACAAGGAATAAGCCTGCCTTTTACGCTGGCAAATATACTGCAGCCTTTGGATTATACGTGTATTGGTTTTCATTTTAATGAAAATATGTATGGCAGGGCTCTGTCACATCCTAATTTGGGATATGACTGGCGGCAGTGTTCGGAGTGTCAGAATCTTCTGACGAAAGAAATAAATCAGGAGGGCGATGCTTACTGGCCCCAGTCGGACGACTATATGGTGGAACAGAGTCTTCAAGAGTATTTGACAAAGGAACCGTTTCATATCTATTATCTGACGCTGAGCGGTCATTTGCCGTATGGGTTTGAAAGCAACCAGATGTCCAAAAGGAATCAGGAGGCTGTGGCGTCTCTTCCGTACTCGGAGAAGACAAAGTCCTATATTGCGGCGAACCTGGAACTGGAAAAGGGACTGACCCGTCTGGTAAATGCGCTGGAGGAAGCGGGAATTGCAGACCGGACTTTGATTGTTATGGCTCCGGATCATATTCCTTATTCGGATATTGATGTTATAGAAGAACTGGCGGGACGCTCCTTTGGAAAGGATTCTCTTGAATCACTGAATGAGAAGTCCGTGGATTTTGACGTATATAAGAATTCACTTATTATGTGGACTGCTGGGATGGAAGAGAGTGTGACGGTTAACAAACCCTGCTGTCAGGTGGATATTCTGCCGACGGTTTTGAATTTACTGGGGCTCGATTATGATTCCAGGCTTCTGGCAGGAAGGGATATTCTTTCGGATTCCGAGCCTTTGGTCGTGTTTTTCTCCAGTTCATGGCTGACGGACAAGGGGAGTTATAATCGCTTTACCGGCACGTTCACGCCTGCTTTGGGAGTTTCTATGACGGATGAAGAAATACAAGCTTACACGGAGCGTATCAAAGCCATAGCTGCCTGCCGGCTTCAAATGACATCGATCATCATTGAAAATGATTATTACCGGTTGGTCACGGGTTTGTGAAAATAATAACTTTTATTTATATGTTTTAAATCTATTGATTTATTGGGTGCAATGCGCTATAGTAATATTAGCTGAAATTCGGCACGTTATTATATGAATATACGTGCAGAATGCATAATTAAGGAGGATGATTATCATGGGAAGATTACAGGACAAAGTTGCAATTGTTACAGGTTCCACCAGCGGAATCGGAATCGGGATCGCAAGATTATTTGCAGCTGAAGGCGCTAAAGTAGTGATTTGCGGACGTAGAGCAGAAAAAGGACAGGCTGTTGTAGACAGTATCGTGGCAGAAGGCGGAGAAGCTTCTTATCACTTTATGGATATCACAGATCTGGAAAGTATCGAAAAGTTATTTGCTGACACAGCGGAAAAATACGGAAAGATTGATGTATTGGTAAATAACGCTGCTAACGTAGCTCTGAAGGATGGACGTGTTGACGAGCTTACCGTTGAGATGTGGGATGCTATTTTCCAGAGTGATATGCGCGGTACATTCTACTCTACAAAATGCGTACTTCCATATTTAGAGAAGAATGAGAACGGTGGTTCTATCATCAATATCGGTTCTATGGCTTCCTGCGGAGGCGACCTTGGATCAACAGCTTACGCTTGTGCAAAAGCAGGTGTTGATATGCTGACCAAGTCTACAGCACTTCAGTACGGCAAGAAGAACATTCGTTGCAACTGTGTTCGTCCGGGACTTATTGTTACACCACAGAATGAAGCAAATGTACCACAGGCTCTGAAAGACATTTTCCTGAGCAACATCATGGTTAACCGTTATGGATGCCCGGAAGATATCGGAAATATGTGTCTGTATCTTGCTTCTGATGAAAGCAGCTATTTCACAGGACAGGTTGTTACTGTAGACGGTGGTCTGAATGCACATGTTTCTACCGTTGCTCAGTTCAAACAGCTCAGCTCACGTACATGGTAAAAGAAAATATTTTTGAAAAGAGTTCCCTTTGCGGAACTCTTTTCTGTTGCGTGTGTCCAGCGAAGCTGGACCACACTTGCCGGTGCAAGTCCGGTCACGGTAATCGCCAGTGAGCCGTGTAGCTAAACTCGGTGCGCTGTAGTAATACAGGGTGCTAAGCGAGTGGATAAAGTAACCTTGATAAGAAGTGCGAGCAATCGTGCAGACCGTAACATTAAGTGAATTCTGCCGTATCGTTAAAAAGGTCTCGAAAGAGAACAAAGGGAAGTTGAGCCTTGGCAATATAGGCGAAAACCATGGAACGTGTGAAGAAACTGGAATGCAGCACGGAGGAATCCCTCGGTATAGAGGAAACGGTATGTATGAAAAGTGTGGTTCGGAACTGGAGAGACCCTACCCATCACCGAAAGGTAAAGAGAAAGCGTATAAGCTTGGCGAAATCGCATTTCTGATGGGAGGGAGTCGGAGAGGAACATAGTACCGATAATGATTGTGTAAGATAACGCAGTTTATGGGAAGGTTCCTTACTTCATTCATGTTTGTAGAGAGGGTAAGAGTGAGAGAATGTCATGCAGACTAACAACTCCAAAGAAAAAGTTCGACAACTTCAAAACAAACTATATCTGACAGCCAAGAAGTGTGATAGCCGAAGATTTCATGCACTTTACGATAAAGTATATCGTGAGGATGTACTCTCTGAGGCATGGAAACGAGTAAAAGCTAACAAAGGTTCCAGTGGTGTGGATGGTATCGAAATCGAGGATATTGAAACGATGGGAATCGAGAAATATCTAACAGAAATCAAAGAGGAACTGATGGATGGCAAATATAAACCATCCCCAGTAAGGCGGGTAATGATACCAAAACCAGACGGAAGTAAAAGACCTCTTGGAATACCAACGGTCAAAGACAGAATCGTGCAGATGGCTACAAAGATAGCAATAGAGCCAGTTTTCGAAGCTGACTTTAGAGAATGTTCCTACGGCTTTAGACCCAAAAGAAGTGCAAAATAGGCACTGGAAAAGGTCAGAAAAGCCATGAAGAAAATGAAAGCAGAAATCAAAAGGAATGTAAACAATCGAAGCCTGCTAGTTGCAAAAGAAGAAGATTTAATAAAGAATCTGAATCCTAAAATCATAGGATGGAAGAATTACTATTTTACTAAGACAAATGAAAAATGGATGCAGGCACTAGACTGGTACATTATCTGCTCCTTTGCAAGATGGTATAACAAGAAGCACCGAAGGCGACATCATATGTCAAAGGTGGGATTTGTTAGAAATAGCATTTACGAAAAAGGATTAAAGAAAATGGCTAAAGCATGACGTAATGCTGTAGAAAGAAGAATGTCGGAAAGCCGTGTGAGGGAGACCCTCATGCACGGTTTGATGAGGGGCGGATGAAAGGTTCATCCGCCTACTCTACCATACATATGAGAAAATCAACCGTTATATTCAAAATGGAGAAAATTCTTGACAGCAGGGTGAGAATTTGTTAGGTTTAAAGAAAAAGAAATGGATGAGGTCAGCTTAAGACGCCGTTTGAATCGGGGCCGAAGCAGCAAAGATTACAGCCAGATGCATCCAGTGTAATCGGGAAACTAGCAGGCAAAAGGAAGGCCGACTGACAATTCTTTGGAGAGAATACGAACGCAGGATTTCTGAAATTCTGGACGGGTATCACCTACGAGGACATAACCAACTGGTAAAAGGACAGAGAAGATCAAGATGCACGATGGGAGTGCGTCTTGTTTTCTTTTTTTGCCGGGTAGAGAATAGAATAATGAGACAACGATCCGGAATATGGATGCCGGTCAGGAGGTAAGGTTATGAGAATGATGCTTGTGGGAAGCGGAGCTGTAGGTGAGTGCATCGTGAAGATGCTGAAAGAACGTGATGAGGCGGGGGAATGGTTTGAATTCTGTCTGCTTTGTGACATCAGTTTGGAAAGAGCGGAGGAAGTGCAAAGGAATCTGAATGATGCAAGATTTTATGCAGAATACTTGGATGCGACTAAAAAAGAAGAAATAAAAAAGTTGATAAAAGAATATAATATTGATTTTGTAATGGATGCATCCAGCCCATTTTGCGCAAATTACATTTTTGATGCAGCTTTTGAGTCGGGCGTGGACTATTCCAATATGGGAACCTGGTCTGTTCCTAAGGAGAATCCTGCCTACGGACTTGGGATTGAGAACAGCTATGATGAAGTGATGACGGCCTATAATTTTGACCGAGATGATGCTTGGCGGAATCAGGGAAATACGGCGCTGATCTGTCTGGGAATCGATCCGGGTGTGGTAAATGTGTTTGCAAAATATCTCTGTAAATACGAATTTGATGAAGTGGAAGAACTTCACGTGCGGGACGGCGGCAATCTGGAAGTGGCCGGCGAGGAAGATGATATTGTATTTGGATTTAATGTCTGGACGGTGCTGGATGAGGTTATGAATCCGAATGTAGAATACGATAAGGACCGTGGAGGATTCCTGGTGGAGAAGCCGTTCGCCGGGCAGGAAGTCTTCTGCATGCCGGAGGTCGGAGATAATACCTTCGTCAAGGTAGAGCATGAAGAAACGGTAACCATGCCAAGATATCTCTCTCAATATGGACTGAAGCGCTGTACGTTTAAGATTTCTCTTGATGAGAAGCTGATTCAGGCACTGAAGGTTCTGGACCATCTGCATTTGAATACGACGAAAAAGGTTAAGGTCGGGGATGTGGAAGTGGTACCGCGTGATGTGATCGCTGCATGTGCACCGGCACCGAAGAATATCAAGGACGAGATGTCCGGAGAGATGGTGGTGGGTGTTCTTGCTATCGGGAAAAAAGATGGAAAAACAAAGAAGATAATGATGTATCAGTCGTATTCCAATGAAGAAGCGATGAAACGGTTCTCCATGCAGGCGGTCGTGGCACAGACCGGATTCGGTGCAGCGCTTGCGATTGAACTTTATGCGAAAGGGATTTACAGGAAACCGGGTGTCTTTTCGTTGGAAGCATTTGAGCCGGAACCGTATCTGGCGCTGATGAATGAAACGGGATTCACATATGCGTTCCGGGAATATGAATAGAGTGGAGTTTTTATTATGATGACAGAACTGGAGAAATACTATAACAAGTTTAACGAGGAGAAGCGCTTGAACAGCCGCCATGGACAGGTGGAATTTCTGACTTCTATGAAATACATTCACGAATATCTTCCGGAGGATAAATCCGCGAAAATCCTCGACGTTGGTGCAGGAACCGGACGTTATTCGGTGGCGCTGGCGGAAGAAGGATATGATGTGACGGCGGTGGAACTTGTAAAGTATAATCTTGGAATTCTGAAGAAGAAGAACAGTACTGTCAAAGCATATCAGGGAAATGCCATGAAGCTTTCCAGATTCCCGGATAACGAGTTTGACGTTGTGTTGGTGTTTGGGCCGATGTATCACCTGTATACGATGGAGGACAAGGTGAAGGCGCTGAAGGAGGCGAAGCGCGTTGTTAAAGAGGACGGCGTGATTCTTGTGGCGTATGTTATGAATGAATACAGTGTGCTGACGTATGGATTTAAGGAAAATCATATTCTGGAGTCTCTGGAGAAGGGGAAGCTTACAGAGGATTTCCACGTGATCGCAAAGCCGGAAGATCTGTACGATTATGTCCGGATAGAAGATATCGATGCATATAACCAGGCGGCAGGACTGGAACGGATCAAATTGATCTCTGCGGACGGAGCGGCCGATTATATGCGTCCGATTTTGAATGCAATGGATGAAAAGACATTTGAAAGTTTCATAAAGTACCATTTAATGACATGCGAACGGAAAGAACTGTTGGGGGCAACAGCACATACAGTGGATATTTTAAGGAAACAGAAGAAGTCTGCGGACATCCATGACAGTGTACGACGTGATTATGGAAAGATTGCAAGGGAAGAATTTGAGGGATCTGTTCTGAGTGGAAATAATGGTTCCAAGGAAATATCGTCCAGTGTGGGGTATACGCAGGAAGAACTGGCATTAGCTCCAGAAGGGGCAAATATGGGACTGGGATGTGGAAATCCGCATCGGAAGGCAGAGATTTCTCAGGGAGAAGTGGTGCTTGATTTGGGAAGCGGAACCGGACTTGACTGTTTTATCGCAGGGAAAAAGGTCGGCAGAAGAGGAAGAGTGATTGGCGTCGATATGACACCGGAGATGATCTCTAAGGCGCGCAAAATTGCTAAGGAAAACAAAATACGTAATGTAGAATTCCGACTGGGAGAGATTGAGAATCTTCCTGTCGCTGACTGTACGGCGGATGTATGCATTTCCAATTGTGTGATCAATATGTCCGATAATAAACCAAGAGTGTACCGGGAGATTTACCGGGTGCTGAAGCCCGGAGGAAGGATTTCCCTGTGTGATATTGTGATCATGAAAGAGCTGACCGAAGAAATGAAGAGGGACGAAGCCATGCATTCCTGCTGAGTGTCCGGAGCGTCTTCGGTAGAAGAATTGGAAAAAATTATTAAAATGGCAGGATTTGAGGAAGTGGAAGTGATTGCGAAGCCTGTCTCCAAGGAATATGAAGAACGATGGGGACGATCCCTGGCGATTGGTGAATATATCATGTCTTCAGCCATCACGGCAAGAAAACCATTATAAAAAATATTTTATAAAACCTACAAAAATCGATAAAAATATTCGGTAATTTTATGTATTATGCTTCTTGAATTCAACGTCTTAAAGTGGTAAAACAATGAGGTGAGAATTAAGGAAAGAGACGAAAGAAAAGAGACGAAAGAAAAGAGGAGTGATTTTATGAATGGTATTTTAATGATGGTGATCGCCATCGTGGTGTTGAGTGCAGGATACCTTTTCTATGGACGATACCTTGAGAAGAAATGGGGAATTGACCCGAATGCCAAGACACCGGCGTATGAGCTGGAGGATGGCGTAGACTATGTGCCGGCTGATACAAATATTGTATTTGGTCATCAGTTTGCATCGATCGCAGGAGCGGGACCGATCAACGGCCCGATTCAGGCAGCAATTTTTGGATGGCTTCCGGCATTCTTGTGGATTCTGATTGGCGGTGTTTTTGTAGGAGCGGTACAGGACTTCGCAGCAATGTATGCTTCAGTAAAAAATAAAGGCCGTACAATCGGATATATTATTGAAGAATATATTGGAAAGTTGGGAAAGAAATTATTTTCAATCTTTTGCTGGCTGTTTTGTATTTTGGTTATTGCAGCATTTGCTGATGTGGTTGCAGGTACATTCAACGGCTTTTCGGCAGATGCATCCGGCGCTGTGACGAAAGTGGCGGCAAACGGGTCTGTTGCGACTACTTCTGTACTGTTTATTTTTGAGGCGGTTGCACTTGGAATGATTCTGAAATACGCAAAGTTGAATAAATGGGTGAATACAGCAATTGCGATTGTCATGCTGGTAGCGGCAGTTGCAATCGGACTTGCCTGCCCGGTTTATATGAGCCTTGGAACCTGGCACATTATTATTTTTATATATATTATGATTGCCTGTGTAACTCCGGTGTGGGCACTTTTACAACCACGTGATTATTTGAACAGCTATCTGCTGATTTTCATGATCGGAGCCGCAGTGATTGGCGTTTTTGTGGCAAATCCATCATGCAACCTTCAGGCGGTGACAAGCTTTAATGTAGATGGAAAGAGCATGTTCCCGATCCTGTTTGTGACGATTGCGTGTGGTGCGGTATCCGGATTCCATTCACTGGTTTCATCAGGAACTGCTTCAAAGCAGATTAAGAATGAAAAGAATATGCTTCCGGTTTCCTACGGAGCAATGCTTTTGGAGAGTATGCTTGCGGTATTGGCACTGATTGCGGTTGCTTCCTTCGCTGAGGGAGAGGCTGCCAGTCAGGGACTTCTGACCCAGCCTCAGATTTTTGCAGGAGCGATTGCAAATTTCCTGTCAGTGATCGGGCTTCCGCATGATCTGATCTTTACATTGATCAATCTTTCCGTATCTGCATTCGCACTGACATCTTTGGATTCTGTTGCACGTGTGGCACGTATTTCTTTCCAGGAGTTTTTCCTTGAAGACGGAGATACTTCGGATACAATGCCTGCATGGAAAAAAATTCTGACGAATAACTATGTTTCTACAATTGTGACTCTGATTGTCGCATATATGCTTGCGAAAGTTGGATATGCTGAGATCTGGCCATTATTTGGCTCAGGAAATCAGCTTCTTGCAGTACTTGCTCTGCTGGCTTGCGCTGCATTCCTGAAGAAGACACATCGTCAGGGTGTTATGCTTTGGATTCCGATGGTATTTATGATGGCGGTAACTTTCACTGCGCTTGCGACAACAAGTATCAATCTGTCAAAACAATTGATGACAACAGGACTTAGTCTTGGAAATACACTTCAGCTTATCTTTGCTGTACTGCTTCTGATTCTCGGTATTATTGTAGCGGTACAGGGAATCAAGAAACTGACAGAGAAAGAAGATACAGTTCCTGCATCAGCAAAATAAATAATATAGAAGAAAGTATACATGGAAACAGCCCGGCGTTTTGATTTGAACGCCGGGCTGTTTCTTATGGGTTCTATGAAATTATTCCAGCACGGCTCCTTCCGGAATCGTGGCTGTTTCGGTATGTGCGAAACGCTTCTTGAATACGGTTGATCCAACCACGCCTGCTGTAATTCCTCCAAGGATTGCAAGTCCGATGGCAGCAATTACTTTAAGCGGCGGATTAAAAGCAAACGGTGCCAGAAGTCCCGGAATCGGGGAAGCAGTACCGGGAGCGTTGTTAATTATACCAAATACTGCAGCTGATAATCCAGCCAGTGCTCCTCCGCAGAAGTTTGAACAATAAATAGGTATCGGATTCTGTGTTATAATATCTGCCTGAGTCAGTGGCTCCAGCATGACGGCGATAATGTTGCTTCTGTCACCCAGTTTTAAGCGATGGAAAATAATTCCGTTTGTAAAAGATCCGCCCACACATGCGATGGCTGCGATTCCCATTGCAAGTCCGTCGAGTCCGAGCATGGCGGTAAGCGCCATGGAACTAAGAGGAGAGGTACAGATCATTTTCATGATGCCTCCGAGCAGAAGTCCCATGACGATCGGAGACTGATCTGCAGCAGCGGAGATTGTCTGGCCGATTTTCAATAAAGTAGAGTTTACTACAGGATCTACGAGGATTGCGATCGCTCTGGCAGCAGGAGCGATGATCAGTGCACCTGCTATGATATTCAGCCCTTCAGGAAGTTTCTTTTCGAGTATCGGAGAAATCAGTCCTACGATGTAACCGGCGATAAATCCAGGAAGAATTCCGTAACCGCCTACAGCAACACCGGCTACGACAGCAAATACCGGATTCGCACCCATGCTGATTGGTACTGTGATCGCTGCAGCAACACCGCCAAGACTTCCGGATGTTGCGCCGAGTTCCTGAAAGAAAGCAAGTCCAAGCAAGTCGCCTGTGATATAACGATGAACAGCCTCTATCAGAAATGTAGCGATGGCAGCATTTGCCATACCCGACATGGCAGCCTGGCCTTTCGGCATTTTCAGACTGAAGAGAGAGAAACCAGCGAGGGTCAGAAGTAACAAACCAATTCCAGAAATAATTGTAACCATAATTGCCTCCTAATTAAATATTTGTTTTCGTGATAACATTGAATATGCGGATATCATAGGAAGCAAGTTTCAAAAAGATTCAAATGGTATCAAAATGGAAAGAAAGTTCTAAAAAAGTCACAAAAAAAGAGCCTGGCAATTGTATATTTTGTCAATAAACGGCTCCTTTTATAGATGAAATTAATATATGTATATTAGTGATCTTCGCAGGCAAGAACCAGTGAATTCAGAAAGTTTTTAATTTTTACATTTCCATGTTTGTCACTTTTTCCACGGATATAGTCCATTTCCCGACGTACTTGCTCGAAATTGTAGAGTGTATTGGCATACGTCGTGAAAATATCATTTGAGTAGTCTTCCAGCCCGAGATTCGCAAGATTTACCATGCCGGTAAAGGCAGTGCGTCGAATGCGCTGCTCCATAGATTTCGGCGAATCCGTGAAGTTGCTGCAGAGATCACTTAAAGTGGTGTCGTCCATATTTTCATCATTTTCCATCAGATAATCGACCAGAGTAATGATGTCACGGCTTCCTTTTTCGCCGATGATTCCAAGTTGACGGAGGATGCTCCTGAGTCGTAAAATCTGTTGCTTTTCTGCCGTTTCTTCCACCGCAGGAGAGGGTGTACGCATCTGCTGGTCAAGAAAGATGTTTTGTACTTGAGTCAGAGTCCGTCTTGCACCCAGGGAATCGATCACCTTTCGGATCACAGACTCTACTTCGATACTGTTGACCGGTTTCTGGATATAGAATTCAATCCCGCTTTCGTAAGCACTTGCGATCATATCCTTGGATGTAACCTGAGAAAGCATGATATAGGCACAATCCGGAAGAATATTGCGGGCTTTTTTGACGAAAGAGATGCCATCTATTTCCGGCATCAGAAGGTCGACTATGATAATGTCGGGCTGGGCCGTAAGCAGATCATCCAGTCCGTCGGTTCCACTCTGGGCGGTTCCGCATACTTCGCCGAGCTGCCTGCTTTTGATAATCAATTTCAGAATATTCAGAACATTGCGGTCATCATCGATTAAATAGAATTTCATTTTATATTACCTCCAGTCACTTTTGGGTATGCGGATGTGAAATGTAGTGCAGCCCGGAACGGAAGAAACCTGGATTTCCCCGTTCCACTGGTTTTTAATCAGATCCTGTACCAGATTAAGGCCAAGTCCCCGACTGATTTCGCCCGTTGTAAAATTAATCTTGGTTGAAAAACCGGGAGAAAAGATCTGCTCCAGATCCTCAGGCAGAATTCCCGGACCGTCATCGGTAACGTCAAAAAGGTAAGAGTCAGCATCTGTGGATTGGATCACGTGAATCTGCGGATTGTCTTTCTCAGAAGCTTCAATCGCATTCGTAAGAAGATTACGGAATACACTCATCAGGAAATAATGATTTTCCGTGTAGAGATTTTCCTGAATCTGGAATGAGATGTCTGCTTTTTTATCCGAAGATTCTGTGGTGAGGCTTTGCTTTAGGACGGTGAGAATATCGGTCAGATACATTCCTTCATCTTTCAGATTCAGGTCCAGAGCTTCCGATAAACCTCGGAGAATCAGCAGATATTCTTTTTTTATCTCGTGGATATCTTTCGCAACACCAAGTGCCTTGCGGGAAAGTGTCTCATCGGTTCCGTTTTCTTCTAGCTCGCGGTATAGCTGGTAGGAGGTATTCATGGTTTCTTCAATCAGACCTGTATTCTTCTTCATCCACACAACTTCTCCGTTTAATTTCGAGATCAGCAGAAGAAGACGCTGATAGCGCAGAGCATGTTCCCGGCGAAGAAGGCTGAACTTATAATGATGAAGGCAGAACAGTATTCCATAAATAATGAGGGAACGTGAAAAAGCAACCAGCAAAATCCCAAACTGTGATTTTATGTTAAATGCGCCTGCCCCCAGTCTTACCAGCAACTCCGTCAGATTGGAAATATAGTCAAAGATAAAGAGTACTGCTGCACAATCTGGGGAAAGTGTTTCTTTCTTGTGGCTGTAAATATAGAACAGAGTTCCGTAAACCAGATAAAATATCATTTCCGGGAAAAAACTGTAGAATTGAATCTGATCATATCGCAGCCATTCTGAGAGAACACGTGAAGTCAGCACACCGACAGCGGAGATAAATGTTACCGGAAGAACCGGATATTTCCCAAACATAACAAAGGTAATAGGAAAGATCAGAGTGCCGATCGAAATTCTGAAGTTGTCAATAAAAAGATTCATATTGATCTGTGCACCGATGATAATGAAAATGCCGATCAGAAGAATCTGCTGGAAATGTTTTGCATATTTTTCTGCCATAGCTGCCTCCTTATGAATGAGACTGTTTTAAATTCCGGTTATCAGTTCGACCAGAAATACACTGATGCAGGAGATCAACGATACACTGATCAGACTTCGTTTCTGCCATGCGAGGATAAGCGCGACTGCAAATCCCACGGCAGCTGACCATATATTCGCCGTTGCACTCAGAATGGCGGGGAAAGTCATAACTGCCAGCGTGACATACGGCACATAATACAGAAATGAGCGTATAAACGGATTCTTGATCTCTTTTCGGATCAAAGTCAGCGGTACCAGCCGGATCAGATAGGTGACTACTGCCATAACAAGTATGTAAATGTAAATATTATGCTTCATTTTCAGAACCCTCCTTTGCAGATGCAGGACTGTTTTCAGCGGTGTCGGGATTTTCTTCCTTTACAGGGAAGAAAAACGCAGCAGCGCCTGCGATAACCAAAGTTAAAATAATGATCCGAAAGCCGGATGAGATCTGGTTCAAATAAGGCGCTTTCGTAAATATAAGGCTCAGGATCATGGAAACAAGAACCAGAGCGCGAATCACCCGGCTCTCTTTGGCAGGAGGAATGATGACTGCGATGAACATTCCGTAAAGCGCAACACTGAGTGCACTGACAACTCGTGTCGGGAGGACATTTCCCATAACAATCCCGAGAAACGTGCCAAGAACCCATCCGGGAGCAGCAACACTGATCACACCGTAGGAATAATAGGGGCTTAATTTGCCTTTACAGCCTATGGACACGCCGAAAATCTCATCTGTAACACCGTAAGCAATGAAGAAACGGTGAAAGAACGGCAGATGATTATCCAGCTTCTGAGACAAAGCGCAGGACATCAGGCAGTATCTCAGATTGATGATGAACTGGGTGACTGCCATTTCCATGTAGGACGCGGATGCACTGATCAGGGACAATCCTGCAAATTGTCCGGCACTGGTCAGATTGGTCGCGGAAATGAGCACAGCCTCCCAGGCTGAGATTCCGGCATTTCTCCCCATTATGCCGAACGTAAAAGAGACTGCCATGTATCCGAGAAAGATTGGAATTCCATCCCGGACTCCGGCAGTAAAATTCGCTTTTTTATTCATTTGTAAAACCTCTCTTCAGTTTAAATTGGCATATATTGGAATTACATATACTTTATCATTCTAACACCTGAACAGCGGTTTGTAAATTCTAGATTATAGCTTCTTGAGCACGGTCCGGCGCATGGTCAGATAGCAGGCAAGTCCGCCGATGACATTTGAAATCGGTTCTGCGAGAAAGACTCCGTTCACACCCAGTCCTCCGATATGAGGCAGGAGTAAGGTAAGGGGCGTTACGATGATTGCCTTCCTGAGAATCGAGAAAAATACGGCATATTTTGCTCTGCCCAACGCTTTGAACACGCTCTGTCCGGTAAACTGAAAGGCCATCATACAAAATCCGAAGAAATAAATATGCATGGCGGGGATTGCTTTTAGCATCAGCGAAGGATCCCGGTTGAAAATTCCGATAAATAACTCCGGAAACAGGGAAATGAGTCCCCAGATGCAGACGGTGTAGCCAATGCCGAGCTGGCTCATGAAGCGGATCGCTTTTTTCATCAGTGGGATCTGATCGGCCCCGTAATTGTAGCTGATGATCGGAGATGCTCCGTCAGCAATGGCCAGAACCGGGGCGGAGGCAATCTCACGGACGGAATTCAGTACAGTCATGACCGTGATGTAGAGGTCGCCTCCGTATATCTGCAGCATGGAATTGCAGGCGATCTGCACAAGCCCGTTGGTGAAAGACATTACGAATGAAGAAATTCCCAGTTTCGTGATTTCGGCAATACATGCAAAATCAGGGCGGAACCCTTTGAAATCCAGAGTGAGCTCAGCATGCTTTCCGGTGAGGAAGAAAAGTACCCACAAGGCAGAAAAAAACTGGGAAAGGACGGTAGCGATCGCAGCACCTTTTACGCCCATATGGAAACCAAAAATAAATACAGGATCCAGAATCAGATTACATAGAGCGCCGAGCAGGACGGTCTTCATCCCTGTCCGTGCAAAGCCCTGGCAATTAATGTATGGGTTAAGTCCGAGGGAGATCATGACAAAGACCGTACCCAGAAGGTAGATGATCATATAGCCGGAGGCATAAGGATAAAGCCGGTCACTTGCGCCGAAAAGGTAAAGTAGCGGCTTGTGAAAGAGTATGCCAAGCAGTGTGATCATAATTCCAGTGATTATTAGGCAGAAACAGGCATTGTTCATGATGCCCCGGGCCGTTTTCGTGTCCCCTTTGCCCCGGGCGATGGAGCAAAGGGGAGAGCCGCCGGTGCCGAACAGGTTCGCGAAGGCAGTCACCATTGTAATGACCGGGAAACACAGTCCCAGTCCGGCGAGCGCAGTACTCCCTTCACCCGGAATCCTTCCGATATAGATACGGTCTATGATATTGTAGAGCAGATTGATGAGCTGGGCAACAAGCATCGGAGCCGCGACAGAGAGGACACTGCGGCGGACATGATTGCTGCCGAAATCGACTTGTTCAGATGCCATGAGTTTTTCCTTTCTATATTTCGCTATAGTTTTTAATTATAGTACAATTTCAGGATGTGAGTATACGCATGTATTGTAACGCCTTGAGAGATAGGCTTCAAGTAAAAAATGCGGTTAAATCTGTGAAGATAAAAAATATTCTGGAATGCAGTGAAAAATTACAGCGCGTTTTCATATTTTTTCGAAATTCAGAAATTGTGCAAAATAATTATGGAATACGAAACAACAGCGTGTTAAAATATTGTCAAAAAGTCATTTGGGAGAGAAAAGAATGCGAAGGTATTCTTGAACGGGGGAGATATGGATCAAGATAATAAAAAAAATGCAGACATGTTATTGACAAAAGAAACAGCTGGTAAGCTCCTGCATATATTTCTGAATATGGGAGAAAAACTCATGGGATGCGGCGCGGAAGTGAAGCGTGTGGAAGATACACTGATCCGTCTGGGAAATGCGTATGGTGCAGTGAAAATGAATGTATTCGTAATCACTTCCAGCATTGTAGTTACGATGGAACTGCCCGGAGGAGAGAGAATTACACAGACAAGAAGAATCCTGGGCGCGGGAGGAACGGATTTTACAAGGATGGAGTGTCTGAATGAATTGAGCAGACGGTGCTGTGAACACCCTATGAATCCGGAAACGTTTCAGTATGAGATGGAGCATTTGAAAAAGGCACCCGGTGGTCTTTTGTTGTATGCAGGAAGTGCACTGGCCGCAGGAAGCCATGCGGTTTTTTTTGGCGGAACACTGATTGATGCGATGTTTGCCGCAGTATTCGGAATCCTGATATGTTACCTGCAGAAGGTTCTTCCGAAAATATGTCCGAACAATATGATTTTTAATCTGACGGCGGCCTTTTTCGCCGGATCGGGAATCTGTGCTGTGGGAAGAGCACTTCCGTTTCTGCATACTGACAAAATCATGATTGGTGATATTATGCTTCTTATTCCGGGGATTGCGATGACGAACTCGATTCGTGATATTCTGGTAGGGGATACGATATCGGGCCTTATGAGATTGATAGAAAGTATTCTGTGGGCCGGAAGTCTGGCGTGCGGATTCATGACGGCGATTTTGCTGATTGGGGGTTAAAAAATGAAAGAAATCATAGTACAGCTTTTTATGGCTTTTTCTTGCTCTTTGGGTTTTGCTATTGTGTTTGGCGTCAGGGTTGGACTTATGATACCGGCTTCTCTGGGGGCGACGCTGAGCTGGGCGGTTTATCTGATTGGTATTCACTATGAAAAAGGAATTTTTATTTCCTGCCTTGCCGGAGCTGCAATGGCAGCACTCTATGCTGAGATTCAGGCGCGTGTCTGGAAGGCTCCTGCAACTTTATTTCTGGTGCCGGCTCTGATACCTCTGATTCCGGGAAGCACGCTGTATTATACGATGAGCGGCGTGGTAGGAAGAAACTGGGAGATGGCAAGTGATTACGGGAGCAGGACATTGCAGTATGCGTTGGCAATTGCGGCGGGCATCAGTCTTGTATGGGCGGTAACCTCTATGATTTTTTATATAGTAAAAAAAGGAAATGAATAAAAATAAAAAAAGGCTTATCGGGCCTTTTTTTATTTGACATACATAAGTGCCCGGTATTATAATATACTTAGCAATACAAAGTATATGAGGTGATGATTCTGAACGATAAATATGAGACGCAGATGAAGAAGGGAGTTCTTGATATGCTGGTGCTCAGACTGCTCAAAGAGGAGGAAAAGTATGGATATCAGATTATCAGTGAGCTGAAGGAAAAAAGCAATGGAAGATTCGCACTGAAAGAAGGGACTTTGTATCCGGTGCTTTATCGCCTGGAGAATGACCGTTTGGTAGAGAGCCGGTGGAGTGAACCGACAGGGAAGCAGGCATCCAGAAAATATTACGCACTGACACCGCAGGGAGAGACCGAGCTTTGCGAGATCGAGAAGGTATGGAGCGAGATTACGGACAGTGTAAGAATGATCATGGAGGAGTCGTAATATGAATGAGAGATTCGATGAGAAGCAGTATGTTCAGCAGGTTGTAAAGATGCTTAAGTGTTCCAAAGAGAAGAAGGAAGAGATACGCAGGCAGCTGGAGGCTGATATCAGGGATGCGAGAGAACGAAATGAAAGTGATGCAGAGATAAAACAATCTCTTGGTTCACCGGTTGCGATGGCAGAGGAATTCAATCGTACTTTCCCGGAAAGCGAAGGAAGAAAATACAGGAAGGCTAAACGGATTCGCATTCTTCTCTTGATTCTGGGAATCGCAGTGATCGTGGCAGTGGTTGTATATCGTATGCTTCCCAAGGGTGTACCGATTGAAGAAAGCAGTATCTTTAAGGAAACAGAAGTGGAGGCTCAGTCTGAGAAACTCATTGCTCTTCTGGATGGAGGGGATTATGAGGCGATGGCAGAGATTGCAACTTCGGAAATGCAGCCTTACCTAACCGAAGAAAAAATGGAAGAAGCAAAGAAAACGATTGGCGACGATTGGGGAACATTCCGGAATTTTGGGAAAACGTATATGACAGAAATAAGGCAGAATGGGCAAAGCTTTGCCATGGTACAGATGAATGCTTCTTATGATAATGTAAGTGTCACCTATACCTTAACGTTTGATGTCGAGATGAAGCTGGCGGGAATCTATATGAAATGATTCGGGGATAACGGTTTCTTAGAATAATATGAATTTTGAAAAGTGAGATGTGACAAGGAGGGGAAGAAAATGGGTTTCTGGATATTTATGCTGGTAATGAATTTGTTGATTCCGATCACTATGATTGGATTCGGAAAAATGTTTATGCGAAACAGTCCGAGAGCAATCAACGGGATCTTCGGTTACCGGACGGCAAATTCCATGAAGAATATGGATACATGGCAGTTCGCGCACAAGTATTTCGGAAAAAGATGGTATAAGCTGGGATGGCTGATTCTGCTACCGTCTATACTGGGGATGATACCGGTGATCGGGAAGGATGACGATATTGTGGGAATTGTGGGATCGGTTATCATAACGATACAGTGTGTGGTGTTGATCCTTCCGATCTTCTCGACGGAAAAAGCTTTAAAAAGAACCTTTGATAAAGACGGAAAACGGATCAACAAGGAAGAATGGGAGGATGAGTAGGATGACTGAGGCTGGAATTGGATTTATCATATGGGCACTGGCGGGAGCCGCATTTATCGGATTGGGGATATATTGTATTTTCAGCAAAAAGTCTGCCACATTTGGATTCTGGGCAAATGCGAAGATGTTCGAAGTGGAAGATGTGCGGGGCTATAATCGGGCATTGGGAAAATTGTGGTGTGCATACGGAATCGGTTTTATCCTGCTTGGGATTCCTTTGGTTAACTACGAGCAAAATTCTCCGGTAATCCTGCTGTCTGTAATCGGTGTGATGGCTGAGACCATTGCGGTTATGGTAGTTTATATAACGAAGATCGAAAAAAAGTACCGGAAAAAGTAAAAACAGAGAAATCTTAATTATTTTGCAGAAATACTGGAAATATGTCGTATGGTTGGTTATAATTAATCTGATAAATCGTCGCATAAAAATAAGTACAAGTTATAAAAGGAGAATCAGACATGGATATGTTATCTATTGAAAAAGAACTGCAGAGCAATTCTTATCCGGGAAGAGGTATTATCATCGGCAAGTCTGCTGACGGAACCAAAGCGGTAACTGCTTATTTTATCATGGGCAGAAGTGAGAACAGCCGCAACCGTGTATTTGTGGAAGAAGGAGAAGGGATCCGTACACAGGCTTTTGACGAGTCAAAGCTGACAGACCCGAGCCTGATCATTTATGCACCGGTTCGTGTATTGGGGAATAAGACGATCGTAACGAACGGAGATCAGACAGATACGATTTATGAAGGCATGGACAAGCAGATGACATTTGAACAGTCCCTGAGAAGCCGTGAGTTCGAACCGGACGGACCGAACTATACACCTCGTATTTCCGGTATTATGCATATCGAAAGCGGAAGATATAACTATGCAATGTCTATTTTGAAGAGCAACAATGGCAATCCGGAAGCATGCAACCGTTATACATTTGCGTATGAGAATCCGGTGGCCGGAGAAGGACATTTCATCCATACTTACAAATGTGACGGCAATCCGCTGCCGAGCTTTGAAGGAGAACCGAAGCTGATCGCAATTCCGGATGATATGGATGCATTTACGGACACATTATGGAACAGCCTGAATGAAGACAATAAGGTTTCACTGTTTGTCAGATATATTGACATCGCAACCGGTAAATATGAGACCAGAATTGTAAATAAGAACAAATAAGCAAAAGGAGCATATGTCATGAATGAATTAGAATTAAAATACGGATGTAACCCGAACCAGAAACCATCACGTATCTATATGAAGGACGGAAGTGAGCTTCCGATCAAGGTGTTATGCGGACGCCCGGGATACATCAACTTCCTCGATGCATTTAACGGATGGCAGCTTGTCAGCGAGCTGAAGAAAGCGACCGGACTTCCGGCGGCAACTTCATTCAAGCACGTATCTCCGGCAGGAGCGGCAGTCGGACTTCCGCTCGACGAGACACTGGCGAAGATTTACTGGGTGGACGATCTGGGAGAACTCTCTCCGCTTGCAAGTGCTTATGCGCGTGCGAGAGGTGCGGACAGAATGTCTTCTTTCGGTGATTTCATTTCTTTATCTGATGTGTGTGATGTAGATACCGCAAAGCTGATCAAACGCGAGGTTTCCGATGGTGTGATCGCACCGGGATATGAACCGGAAGCACTGGAGATCCTGAAACAGAAGAAGAACGGTAATTATAATGTGATCCAGATCGATCCGGATTATGTGCCTGCTCCGCTGGAACACAAAGATGTCTTCGGCATTACCTTTGAACAGGGAAGAAATGAATTGAAGATCGATGAAGATTTCTTCGCAAATGTAGTGACTGAGAATAAGGAAATTCCGAAAGAAGCGAAGATCGATCTTGCAATCTCCATGATTACGTTGAAATATACACAGTCCAATTCTGTATGCTATGTAAAGGGCGGACAGGCAATCGGTATCGGAGCAGGACAGCAGTCCCGTATCCACTGTACTCGTCTTGCCGGACAGAAGGCAGATAACTGGTGGCTGAGACAGTGCCCGAAGGTTCTGGAGCTTCCGTTCAAAGAAGGAATCAGACGTGCAGACAGAGACAATGCGATCGATGTGTACATTGGAGATGAATACATGGATGTGCTGGCAGACGGCGCATGGGAGAACATCTTCACAGAAAAGCCGGAAGTCTTCACAAGAGAAGAAAAGAGAGCATGGCTTGATAAGATGACCGATGTTTCTCTTGGATCCGATGCGTTCTTCCCATTTGGCGATAACATTGAGAGAGCACATAAGAGCGGCGTGAAATACATTGCACAGCCGGGCGGATCTGTGAGAGATGATAATGTTATTGAGACATGTAATAAATATGGAATGGCGATGGCATTTACCGGAATCCGTTTGTTCCATCATTAAAAATGCAGCTTATGTGTGTATCATAAGAATAAAAAAATCCCGTGGGTTCACGGGATTTTTTTTTGCCCTGAAATTAGCAAATGTTATGAAACTTATAACTCTGAAAAAACGACAAAAACAGACAATTGTAGTAAAATTTTGAACAAAAACAGAAGTTTGAAGATTTATTATCCGTATGTCGGGTCATAGAATAGGAAGGGAGAAAAGGAAAAGCAAAGGAAAAGCAAAGGAGGCATATCTGTGGGTATATTAGAAATTCTTTTGATTTCTATAGGTCTTTCGCTGGATGTGGTGGTTGTGCACGTCTGTGTAGGAGCAGGGTTTTCCAGACCTCACAAACGGGATGCACTGATATCGGGGATTCTGTTCAGTGGTTCTCAGCTTCTGGCGCTTCTTCTGGGAAATGCGGTTGCCTGGGTTCTGAGACCGGGGAAGGCAGGAGAGGAACGACTCTTTGCTGCGGCAAACAGTTGGGAAATAGGTTCCGTTTTCATTTTTATCGGACTTGGAATCTATATGCTTCTGAAGGCAGAGAAGAACGAAACGGTATTTGAGAGGAGAAATGACCAGATCAACTGGAAACGTATGGGGATGCTTGCGGCAGCGACTAGTGTGGATGCATTGTTTGCGGGAATCGGGATTGGATTCTGGAACGTGGATTTTGCGAACCAGATGCTGATTATGGGCCCCATCACAGTGATCCAGTCCATTCTGGGAATCTATATCGGATACCGGCTGGGATGTGAACACAACCGAAGAACCTATGGAATAGGCGGAATTATGCTTTTAATTGCAGGATTTGATATTGCGGTCACCTGTATACTCCGATAGGAGAAAGCAAAACATTTTATTTTTCATCTTTTTGTTTCGAGAGGAGAAAGAATATGAGTGAATTGACACACAGAGCTGCAAGGGCTACATTCGGAAAAACAATTGATGTGGTAATCAAACATGTAAACAAAGACAGAGAAAAAGGGTTTCTGGAAATGGTGGACCTGACGGAAAGGTATATGGGGGATCATTTTCCAAAGTCTGCCTATGAGGGAGCGAGAAAATTGATCCAGGACCCCGAATCAAAATGGATGAAATATGTGGAGTGTCTTTTGAAAGAAATTGATCCGAACGTGATCCGGCAGACCGCATTGAATCTTGGAGTTGAAGCGGCACTCAACGGTACAAAGAAAATAAGAAGTATGCGTGAAGTGCATCAGTGTAATATTCCGTGGCTGATCCTGATGGATCCGACAAGTGCCTGCAATCTGCACTGCACCGGCTGCTGGGCGGCCGAATATGGTCACAAGATGAATCTTACATATGAAGAAATGGACCGGGTCATCACACAGGGCAAAGAACTTGGGATTTATTTCTATATGTATACGGGTGGAGAGCCCTTGGTGAGGAAGAAAGATATCATTCGGTTGTGTGAAAAACACTATGATTGCGCATTTCATGCCTTCACGAACGGAACGCTTGTGGATGAGGAATTCTGCGAAGAAATGAGAAGAGTCGGGAACCTCTCGTTATCGATCAGTCTGGAAGGGTTTGAGGAGGTTAATGACCTAAGGCGCGGAGCGGGTGTGTTTGATAAAGTCATGCATACAATGGATCTGCTGAAAAAGCATGGTCAGATTTTCGGCACTTCAATCTGCTATACAAGCAAAAATATTGAGACGGTCACTTCCGATGAGTTCTTGGATATGATTATTAAAAAGGGATGCCGTTTTACATGGTATTTTCACTATATGCCGGTCGGAAATGATGCCGCACCGGAGTTGATGCCGACCAGGGAACAGAGGGAATACATGTATCACAGAGTCCGGGAGATCCGTGGAATGTCCGGTGGAAAACCGATCTTTGCGATGGATTTCCAGAATGACGGAGAGTATGTGGGAGGATGCATTGCAGGAGGAAGAAATTATTGCCATATTAATGCCAACGGAGATGTGGAACCTTGTGTTTTTATCCACTATTCTTCTGCAAATATCCGGGAAATGACGCTTCTGGATGCTCTGAAACAGCCGCTTTTCATGGCGTATCGTGACCGGCAGCCATTCAATACGAACCATCTGCGTCCGTGTCCGATGTTGGAAAATCCGGAGATACTTCAGGAAATGATCCGGGAGAGCGGTGCGAAATCTACGGATCTGATGTCACCGGAAAGTGCAGAGCATCTCTGTGGAAAGTGTGTGGAGTATGCGGCAAGCTGGCAGAAGACGGCAGATGAACTCTGGGAAAAACATCCGCGTCAGACAAAAGGATATACAAATTATAAAAAGAAAACGGCTGTGCATTCCTGAAATGCTGGCGGCATAGTTTGAAAATGAGATGCTTTTGTGCTATGATAGCCATAAATGCAGTCCGGACAAGGGCAGGAGGGAGTCTGTATTTCAGGATAAATCTGTGAGAATCAGGGTGTTTACATGGAGAAGAAAAGAGAACTGACGAAGAGCCTTTTGGCGGAAAGCTTTAAGGAACTTTTGATCAAAGGATCGTTTGACAAAATAACAATTAAGACGATAACGGATCTGGCTGGAGTAATCAGACCTACATTCTATAATTATTTTCAGGATAAATATGAAGTGATGGAGTGGCTCCTGGAGACGGAAGTGTTTCAGAATGCCCGTGAAATGGTTGTATCGGATATGCCGAAGGGAGCCATACATCTGGTTTTTAAAAAGATGGAGAAAGACAGAGTATATTATCAGAAGGCATTTGAAGTGACAGGGCAGAACGGTTTTGAAGAAATACTGACTCGTCAGGTCATGGAACTGCTTGAACTCCTTCTGAATAAACATGGAGTCAAACTGGAGAAGATGCAGGGCCTCAGAAACCGGGAGACCTTCGTTCTCTTTCAAACGATTTCGGTGGTCAATGGTTTGAAATACTGGATTACAAATAAAAATACTACACTTACAGCAGATGAGGCAATGGAATTTTGCAATTTCATGATGTCACACTCGATTCTGGATATTATGGATTAGGAAGAAACTAAATGATCCGGATCAAAAAGCGCAGAAAGGAAACGATGAGGTATCTCCGGGAAAAGGGAGACCTCATTTTTTTCGCCTTTTAAGAGGCTCTTAGCGGTAGTTTAGCCTTTTTGTGTATTTACTGGACTTTACTGGAAGAAAGTGTTAAAATGATAACGTTTTTTGTAAGGGTTACCCGAAAGTAAGGATTATGAAAAAAATCTCTGATTAGCAGAATGGAGGAGAGAGATGTTTTTACTGTATTTTTTATTGTGGATTATCTTTAACGGAAATTTCACATTAGAGATATGTCTGTTTGGTATGGTTATCGCATCGGCAATGTTTGCGTTTACATGTAAATTTATGGATTATAGTATTGAAAAAGAAAAGCGAAATATGTGTCGAATCTTTCGTTTCCTGAAATATATTTGTGTGTTGGTCAAAGAGATCGTGAAAGCCAACCTTGTGGTAATTCACATGATCTTATCGGAAAAGGAGGAAATCGAGCCGGCGCTGGTAAGCTTCCATTCGGATATGAATACACCGGCAGGAAAAGCGTTCCTGGCTAATGCGATTACGCTGACACCGGGGACGATCACGGTGACTTTGGAAGAGTCGGACTATACCGTGCATTGTCTGGATGAAAGTCTGGCAGTGGGGATTGCGGATTCTGTATTTGTGGAGATGCTTAGCGAGCTGGAAGAGGAGGATGCAAAATGGGAAGAGGAATAGCAGGGCTTGATAAGATGTATCATATTGTATTTATTGCGGCGCTTATTTTTCTGGCGGTGATGCTGATGCTTTGCTTGATTCGTGCCATCATAGGCCCGCGGATTGCAGACCGGATCGTCTCGGTCAATATGATGGGAACGATCGTAATGGTGATGATTGCGATTCTCGCACTGATGCAGGAGGAAGGTTATCTGGTTGATATTTGTCTGATCTATGCGATGATCAGCTTCCTTGCAGTGATTGTGCTGACAAAGGTTTATATGGGAGTATATATCCAAAAGAAAGAAGAGGAGGAGAAGAAAAATGGCAGTCATTGAGTGGGTAAGATTTCTGGCAGGCACAGCGCTTCTGGTGAGCGGTCTGATTATTTTTGCGATTGAGATGATCGGTGTGTTCCGGTTTAAATATGTATTGAACCGGATGCATGCAGCGGCAATGGGTGATACACTGGGGATCGGCTTCTCGCTGGCAGGTCTGATTCTTATGAGTGGTTTGAATTTCACATCCTTGAAGCTTCTGTTTGTTATTGTGTTTTTGTGGTTTTCATCTCCGGTATCATCTCATCTGATCGCGAGACTCGAGGTGACGACAGACGAAGAGAAGGAAAAGCATTATAAGATTCTTTCGTTGGAAGAATTGGAGAAAGAAGTGGAGGAATAGGATATGCAGATGTTTATATGGATATTACTTAGTTTCCTTGTAGTGTGCGCAATCTCAGCCAGTCTGTCCAAGAATCTTCTGAATTCTATTTTGATATTTATGTCGTACAGCCTGATCATGTCAATTATATGGATCCTTCTGGAGTCACCGGATCTGGCAATTACGGAAGCAGCAGTTGGGGCCGGGATCACAACGGTTCTTTTTCTGGTCACTTTGAAGAAAATCCATGCAATCATGAAAGAGGATGAGGAGGAACAGAAGGATGAGTAGAAAATTAACGGATGAACAGTACCGGAAGACGAAATCCTGGAAATTCAGGCAATGGCTGGATGGGACAAAAGATCCCTATCTTGATGCAGTGGAGATGAAGCCTCAGATAGCTTATCAGGAAGACAAGAAGGCAAAACATTTACGAAGTGAGGAGAAGCGGGAAATTGTAAGGCGTGTTTACGATATAGAGCATAATGCAGAGATGAAGATATTCCGAAAAATTTATCGTATTTTCAGTGTGATCTTCTGTATCGCACTGGTATTTATGCTTCTCGTCGCCGTTTCCAATCTGCCGCCTTTTGGAAATGCCGATAATCCGGCCAATAATGAAGTCGCTGCGCGTTACATTGAGCAGGGACTTGAGGAAACCGGCGCGGTCAATCTTGTGACCGGAATGATTTTGGACTACAGAGCTTTTGACACACTGGGAGAGTCCCATGTACTCTTTATTGCAACTTGCACCGTCCTGATTCTGCTTCGGACAGACCGGAAGGAAAGCCGTGAGTATATGGAGGCAAATGACAGGACCTATGAACCGAAGAATGATGTGATCCTTCAGACGGCAGCCAGGATTCTTGTGCCGCCGATCATGATTTTCGGTGTTTATGTGGTTCTGGCAGGCCATCTGGGACCGGGGGGTGGATTTTCCGGCGGCGCCGTAATCGGAGCCGGTCTGATCCTGTATCTGAATGCATTCGGATTTGCCAAAACAGAACGTTTCTTTACAGTAAAAACCTATAAAAAGATGAGTTTTGCAGCACTGGCATGCTATAGTCTGGCAAAGAGTTATTCCTTTTATACCGGTGCGAATCATATCGAGAGCGTGATCCCGCTTGGAACACCCGGAGCGATCCTGAGCAGCGGTCTGATCCTGATCCTCAATATCTGTGTCGGGGTTGTTGTCGCAGGAACGATGTATACGTTTTATGTTATGTTCAGGAAGGGAGGCTATTAGGATGAATCTTGCAAATCTATTGAATAATTACGAAGAGGCGGTCGCAATGATTCTGTTCGGTATCGGGTTCTCGAATCTTCTATTGCAAAAGAATCTGATCAAAAAGATCATTGGACTTAATATTATGGACACGGCAACTTATTTGTTTCTTGCACTAAAGGGATATGTATCCGGAAAAAAGGCACCGATCGTTGTAGACGGGGTGCAGAGTGTGGAAGCTTACATCAATCCGATTCCGAGCGGGCTGGTGCTCACCGGAATTGTCGTTTCGGTTTCTGTGACAGCACTGATGCTTTCACTTACGATCCGGCTATACCGCCGTTATCATACGCTGGATCTGGATGAGATCACAACGCGCTTAAAGAAGGAGGGGCGGTAAATGGAATTTGTACAGAATTTTCCTTTTATGACGATCATCCTTTCGCTGTTTTCCGGACCTCTTTCTTCGGTGCTTGACGGAAAGAAAGCCAAAAGGCTGAATCTTGCCGTGATATCCCTGATTGGAATGATGTCAGCTGCCGTGCTCGGCTATGTGCTGAAGACTGGGGAACCTTATGTGTATTTGATGGGACATTTCCCCGCACCATGGGGGAATGAGATCCGTGTCGGGTATCTGGAAGCGTTTATGGCGCTGTTTTTCTGTGTGATCATGCTGCTTTGTATGATCGGCGGGGCGAAGGAGCGGGAAAACCAGATCGAGGAAACAAAACAGAATCTTTATTATGTCATGGTGAATCTGCTGCTCAGCTCACTGCTGGCACTGGTCTATACCAATGACCTTTTTACGGCATACGTGTTTGTTGAGATCAATACGATCTCTGCCTGCGGGCTGATCATGATACGGCAGAACGGAAGGACGATCGAGGCGGCGACCCGGTATATGATCATGAGCCTTCTCGGATCCGGATTGCTCCTTCTTGGAATCTGCTTTTTATATGATCTGACCGGACAGCTTTTGATGAGCAATATTCAGGAGGCGGTCCGGACGCTGTATGAGACTGGTGCATACCATATTCCGCTCCTGGTTTCTCTGGGACTGATGTCGGTAGGGCTTGCAATTAAAAGCGCACTCTATCCGTTTCATGCCTGGCTGCCGGATGCATATGGGTATTCCACTTTGTCATCTGCCGCAATTTTATCTTCACTGGTGTCAAAGGGATATATTATTTTATTGATTAAAATATTTTATCGTGTTATTGGGTTTGACATTGTGCGTGACAGCAAGGTTATCCATGTTCTCTTTGTTTTTGGAATTGCGGGAATGATCATGGGATCGTTAAGTGCGATCAGAGAGGATAATATACGGAGAATGATCGCATTTTCTTCTGTTGCGCAGATCGGTTATATTTACATGGGATTTGGACTTGGAACGCCGGCAGGTGTGCTGGCGAGTATCTACCATGTGGTTTCCCATGCCGCGACGAAATCACTGCTGTTTACGGCTGCGTCCGGACTTACGGATGCATCGGGCGGGAGTGTGCGGTATGCAGATCTGACCGGTGCAGGGTATCGCAACAAGCTTGCGGGCGTGGCATTTACGGCAGGCTCTCTTTCCATGGTAGGCTTTCCGATGTTTTCGGGCTTTATTTCCAAGCTTCTGTTTGCACAGGCGGCGGTGGGGCATACCTATAAAATGCTTCCTACGCTGATCGCTCTGGCGATCAGTACGATACTGAATGCGGTTTATTTTATGAAAACGGTTATCCGAATTTACACGCCAATGAGGGTGCCGGAGGATTCCGGAAAAGCATGTCGAATCGGAATTCTGGATCAGCCACAGAAGTCGCTGGCACTGGTATGCTTCATCATTTTGAATCTGTTATTGGGACTTTCTTCGGAACCGCTGATCCAGCTGCTTCAAAATGGTCTGGAAATGTTTCATTAGGAGGGGATTGCTATGGATAAATGGATTTTATTTCCGATTCTTCTGCCTGTCATTGCAGGAAGCGGGCTTCTGAGTTCGGCATTTCTGGAATATGTTCGGGCAGCAAAACGGCACGGCAATGGAAAAACTGCGGGATTTGCACCATCCGAAGGGAATCTGAAGCGCATTCATATTTTGACCGGGACCGTGCTGGTTCTGACGGCTGTTTCGGCGGCAGGCCTTGCGTGGACGGGAGATCGCAGCCTGATTGTGTTTCATTTGATGAAGGATATTCCGATCTGTTTTCGCATTGATGATGTGGGCAGACTGTTCGTCACGATCGTCAGTGTGGTGTGGGTAGCAGCCGGAATCTACTCTTTTATTTATATGAAACATGAGGGAGAAGAAAAAAGATATTTTGGATCGTATCTGATAGTATTTGGTATTCTTGTAGCGCTTGATTTCTCGGGAAATCTTGTGACGATGTATTTCTTCTACGAATTGATGACACTGGCATCGGTTCCGCTTGTACTTCACAATGGATCGCGGGAAGCGATCATGGCAGCACTGAAATATTTGTTTTATTCCATGTGCGGTGCATATCTCGGCCTTTTTGGAATATTCTTCCTGTATCGCTATTGTGATACGCTCACATTCACAGCGGGCGGTACGCTGAATAGAATACTGGCTCAGGGAAACCGGGAGATTCTGCTGGCAGCAGTGTTCGTTATGTTGATCGGTTTTGGGGCAAAGGCGGGCATGTTTCCACTTCACGCATGGCTTCCGGCGGCACATCCGGTGGCACCTGCACCGGCTTCGGCTGCATTGTCCGGAATCATCGTGAAATCCGGGGTCCTGGCAATTATTCGCGTGGTCTACTATATTGTGGGCACGGATTTTATCCGGGGAACCTGGGTACAGACGGCCTGGATCGTGCTAACGCTGATCACGATATTTATGGGATCCATGCTGGCGTACGGTGAGCCTGTTTTTAAGAAAAGGCTGGCATATTCGACGGTGAGCCAGATATCCTATGTTCTGTTTGGACTTGCACTTCTAACCCCGACGGCGATGGAAGGTGCGCTTCTGCACACGGTGTTCCACGCATTTGTGAAATGCGCATTGTTTCTTACTGCCGGGATCTTCATTTTCCAGACCGGGAAAACCCGTGTGGAGGAGTATCGGGGAATCGGAAGAAAAATGCCGGTTACTTTATGGTGTTATACCTTTGCCTCGCTGGCACTGATTGGGATTCCTCCGGCAAGTGGCTTTATCAGCAAGTGGTATCTTGCAGAAGGTGCGCTTCAGGCAGAAGTAGGGATTTTTAGATGGATCGGACCGGTCATTCTTCTGTTGAGTGCACTTTTGACGGCAGGTTATCTTCTACCTGTTGCTATGAACGGTTTTTTCCCGGGGAAAGAATTACGGGAAGAAGCTGATAAACAGGAACCACATGCGGCGATGCTGATTCCGCTGATCGTGCTGGCGGCGCTTGCACTGGTACTTGGCATTTGGCCCAATCCGCTGATTGAGTATGTGAGAAGGATCGCAGTAGCTGTGATGTAGAGAGGAGGAGAGGATATGAATAAGATGATTATGATGATCGTTGTACTTTTACCGATGCTCTCGGGGGTACTGATTCCTTTGCTCCCGTTTCGGAATCGAAGACAGATGATGATCTATATTGAAACGGCGGTACTTCTAAACACGATTCTGGTGTTCCTGATGTTGGCAAATCCTCCGCAGAATGCACTGGTTCTGTTTAAGTTCACAGGAAATCTTAGTGTCAGTTTCCGACTGGATGGACTGGGAAGGATATTTGCAGGTCTTATTTCCGCATTATGGCCTTTGTCAGTTTTGTACTCGTTTGAATATATGAAACATGAGAAGCATGAAAAATATTTCTTTATGTTTTACACGATTACTTATGGAGTAACTCTGGGGGTAGCTCTCGCGGAGGATATCGTGACGATGTATTTCTTTTTTGAAATGCTAAGTCTGATCACGCTTCCGTTGATCATGTATACCCTTACCCGTGAGGCGATCCACGCAAGCCGGACGTATTTCTACTATATGACCGGTGGTGCGGCTTTTGCCTTTATCGGCATGATTTTTATTCTGAGTTATGGAACGACTTCCAATTTTGTCCCGGGCGGTGTGATCGATCTGGCGAAAGTAGGAGATAAGACGAATCTGTTGCTCATTATATATGTTCTTTGTTTCTGCGGATTCAGTGTCAAAACGGCAATGTGGCCGTTTTCTTCCTGGCTTCCGAAAGCGGGAGTTGCGCCGACACCGGTGACGGCGCTGCTTCATGCGGTGGCGGTGGTAAATACAGGAGCATTTACACTGATGCGCGTGACCTATTATAGTTTCGGAACAGAACTTCTTAGGGGAACCTGGGCGCAGAAGGCGGTTATGACGCTGGTGATCATTACGATCGTTTACGGATGCAGCCGGGCACTGAAGGAAACACATATCAAGCGC
Source organism: Bariatricus sp. HCP28S3_A4 (assembly GCF_052066395.1). Lineage (NCBI taxonomy): Bacteria > Bacillati > Bacillota > Clostridia > Lachnospirales > Lachnospiraceae > Bariatricus > Bariatricus sp. HCP28S3_A4. The sequence continues at coordinate 89,334 of NZ_JBQHSE010000009.1, forward strand.
CGTCTGGCCTGGTCTACGGTGAGTAATCTGTCCTACATTCTGTTTGGTGTGGTATTGATGAGCCCGCTGGGACTGACCGGTGCACTGAGCCATATGGTATTCCATTCCGTGATGAAGATTTGTTCTTTCTTCTGTGCCGGTGCGGTGATGTACCAGACAGGAAGAACGTATATTTATGAGCTGGATGGATTTGGTCACAAAATGCCGAAGGTTTTTGTTCTGTTCACGATATCCGGCATGGCTCTGATGGGAGTTCCGGGACTTTGTGGATTTGTCAGTAAATGGAATCTGGTGAAGGCTGCAGTCGCATCCAGGATGCCGCTGGCCTATGTGGGTGTCGCGGCATTACTGATATCGGCACTTCTCACAGCAATCTATATGCTCTCAATTTCGGTACGCGCCTTCTTCCCGGGAAAACAGTTCGATTACGGAACGATCCGGGGCGTGAAGGATCCAAACTGGATGATGATTCTGCCGTTGACGGTTTTCGCTGTGGCTATGTTCTGCTTCGGATTGCACCCGGCACCTCTGCTGGAACTGTTCCGTCAGGTGGTTTCGGTGTTTTAAGGAGGGAAGATCATGAATAGAAATATATTACTTGCCATTCTGGTGTTTTATCCGTTTCTGGGAGGAATTCTGGTGTATTTGGCGGGAAAATACCGGGAAATATGCAGAGATTATCTGGCAGATTTTATCACTGTCAGCGAATTCCTGGCAGCGGCAGCGATTATGACTGTGGACGGTGCAGAGCTTCAGGTACCGGGAATCTGTGGATTCGGACTCGGGTTTGCGTTGGACGGTTTCCGGGGAATTTACGGATGCATTGCTTCTTTGATGTGGATGATGGTGACTGTTTTTTCCAGAGAATATTTCCGGAATCATGAAAACAAAAACAGATTCTACCTGTTCTTGCTCTGGACTTTGGGGGCAACGATGGGAATCTTTTATTCGGCTGATCTTTATACTACATTTATATTCTTCGAGATTATGTCCTTTACTTCCTATGTATGGGTCGTTCAGGAAGAGACGGAGGATGCAATCCGGGCGGCACAGACGTATCTGGCTGTTGCGGTGACTGGCGGTATGGCCATGCTGATGGGATTGTTCCTGCTCTACCATGAATTGGGAACTCTGGTGATCGCTGAACTGCTTCCGGCATCCGCAGCGTGTGCGGATAAAAGCCTGCTTTATGTGGCGGGGACCTGTCTTCTGGTTGGATTCGGGGCAAAAGCCGGAGCATTCCCGCTTCATATCTGGCTCCCAAAGGCACACCCTGCAGCACCGGCACCGGCTTCTGCGCTGCTCTCCGGAATTCTTACAAAGACAGGAATATTTGGAATTCTGATCATCAGCTGTCAGCTGTTTTTCGGAGATGGCGTATGGGGAAAGCTGATTCTTGCGATTGGAGTTGTGACGATGTTTATGGGAGCACTCCTTGCGTTATTCTCAGTGGATATCAAGAGGACGCTGGCGTGTTCCTCCATGTCCCAGGTTGGATTTATTCTGGTGGGCATCGGCATGCAGGGACTGTTGGAAACGGAACAGGCGCTTGCCGTGCACGGAACCTTTCTCCATATGGTCAATCATTCTCTGATCAAACTGGTGCTTTTTATGGCAGTAGGCGTAATTTACATGAATACGCATGCACTGAATTTAAACGAAATCCGCGGGTTTGGACGAAACAAGCCGCTTTTCAAGGGAATCTTTCTGACAGGAGCACTTGCTATCGCGGGAATTCCTTTCTTCAGCGGCTATATCAGCAAAACGCTGCTTCATGAGAGTATCGTGGAATTCGGCGGAGGAATGCCGGGGAAAATGATCGAGATCCTGTTCCTGATTTCCGGCGGGCTGACTGTTGCTTATATGACGAAGCTTTATGTGGCAGTTTTTGTAGAAGAAAACACAGATTCTGAAAAACAGAAATCCTTTGATGAGACTGAGAAGTTTATGAATCGGGAATCCGGATTCGCCCTTGCTGCAAGTGCTGTGATTCTTTTGATCTGGGGATTGTTCCCGCATAGTCTGATGGATCGTGCAGCCACCTATGCACAGAGCTTCATGAATCTGCAGGAAACAGGAGAGCGTGTGAGCTATTTCGCACCGGAAAATCTCCTTGGAATGGTGATCTCTGTCGGAATCGGGGCAGCGGTCTATGTTCTGATCGTACGGAAAGTTCTTATGAGAAAGATGGAAAATGGAACGGTACAGTATGTAGATCTGTGGCCAAAATGGCTGGATCTGGAAAATCTGATCTATCGTCCTGTGGTCCTGGGAATTCTTCCGTCGGCAGGAAGAATATTAAGCAGAATTTTGGATACCATATTGGATGGGATTGTTGTGCTTTTGCGGAAAACCATTTACCATGACAGTCCGTTGCCTCATGAACGTGAAGAAGGAAATATACTAACCGAAATACTTGGAAAAATACTGAATGCCGTGCAAACTGTGAAGAATCATACTGTCCGGAGAAAACATCCTGTTTATCGTGACTATGTTCACGAGATGGCAGTGAGAAATGAAGAGTTTAAGGAAAATAACCGGGTTATTGAACGAAGCCTGTCATTTGGCCTGATGCTCTTTTGTATCGGGCTGACGCTGACGCTGATTTATCTGATCTGGTGGTAATTTACGGTGTTATGGTGAGAAAAGGTGTTGGTGGTAAATGGATCGTCTTGGACGGTGGGAGGTGTGCCCTGTATATGAGGCACACCTCCCACTGTCTTTTTGTTCTTGCTCATGTGTTGTGATAAATGAAAAAGAAATTCATTTGTGGTATTGATATATATAAGTATTATATAAATCAGGTATTGACTATTCCGGAAAATGAGAGTATTATAAACATATGAACAATTGCTCATATGTTCAAAAATATTTTCAGGAGGATTATACATATGAAGAAAAAATTTAAAATGGTAGATCTGGATTGTGCAAATTGTGCGGCGAAGATGGAAGCTGCAATCAAGAAGCTGGATGGCGTGAATGATGCAACGGTAAGCTTTATGATGCAGAAGCTGACAATTGATGCGGACGATGCCAGATTTGATGAGATTATGCAGGAAGTTGTGAAAGTATGTAAGAAAGTGGAGCCGGACTGTCAGATTCAGCTGTAACGGATGAAGGCAAGAAAGTCAGGCTAAGAGGTGCAGGAGATGACGAAGAAACAGAAAACAGTGCTTTATCGTATTATAGCAGCAGCAATCATTTATATACCGCTTTTTGTACTGGAACATATGGGAAAATTGGAGTTCCAGACACCATGGCCGGTGAAGTCCCTCCTTTTTCTGGTCCCTTATGCGATCATTGGATGGGATATCATTTACAAGGCAATCAGAAATATCTGCCACGGGCAGGTATTTGATGAGAATTTTCTGATGTGTATTGCCACATTTGGTGCGCTGGGAGTCGGAGAGTATTCGGAAGCGGTAGCTGTAATGCTGTTCTATCAGGTGGGAGAGTTGTTCCAGAGTTATGCGGTGGGCAAATCTCGTCAGTCGATCAGTGAGATGATGGATATCTGTCCGGAGTATGCGAATATCGAGCAGGAAGGACAACTGGCACAGGTGGATCCGGATGATGTGGGGATCGGAGATGTGATTGTTATCAAAGCCGGCGAAAGAATTCCGCTTGACGGAATCGTTCTTTCCGGGAATTCTTTTATCGATACATCGGCACTCACCGGAGAATCGGTACCCCGTGAAGTACGGGAAGGAAGCGAGATCATCAGCGGATGTGTGAACGGAAGCGGACTTTTAAAAGTACAGGTCACAAAAGAGTTTGACGATTCTACTGTTTCCAAGATCCTTGAGCTTGTGGAAAATGCGAGCAGCAAGAAGGCGAAAGTAGAGAATTTTATCACCAGATTTGCGAAATATTATACACCTGTGGTAGTATGTGCCGCAGTGCTGCTGGCGATACTTCCTACCCTTCTGTTCGGACAGCCGTTTACAGAATGGCTGAAGCGGGCCTGCATTTTTCTGGTTATTTCCTGCCCGTGTGCACTTGTAATCTCCGTGCCGCTCGGATTCTTCGGCGGGATCGGCGCTGCCTCCAGACAGGGCGTGCTGGTCAAAGGAAGCAATTATCTGGAAATCCTGTCTGAGATGAAGACGATCGTTTTTGATAAAACAGGTACTTTGACGCGGGGAGAATTTGCCGTGAACAAGGTCATTGTAAATGAGGGAAATGAGTCGGAAATCCTGGAGCTTGCGGCACTGGCGGAAGGGTATTCCGATCATCCGATCGCAGGAGCGTTGCGTGCAGCATGTCAAGAGGAGCTTTCCATGGAGCGGGTGAAAGACAGTGAAGAAATCCCGGGTCATGGAATCCGCTCTGTGATCGACGGCGAGATCGTTTATGCCGGAAATGCAAAGCTGATGGAACGGGAAGGAATCTGGTATGAGCCGTGCGATGAGGCGGGAACCGTCGTATATGTGGCAAAACAGAATCTGTTCCTCGGAGCGATCGTGATCGCAGATACGGTGAAACCGGAAGCAAAGCGGGCAATCCGGCAGCTCAAGAACAGCGGTGTAAGGAAGACGGTCATGCTCACCGGAGACCGCAGAGAGGTCGGAGAAGCGGTTGCAGCGGAGTTGGGGATCAATCAGGTCTACACCGAACTGCTCCCGGGTGATAAAGTCGAGAAAGTGGAAGGTCTTCTTGCAGAACTTGGAGAGAAGGAACGTCTGGGATTTGTCGGTGACGGTATTAACGATGCACCGGTGCTGGGAAGAGCGGACATTGGAATTGCGATGGGAAGCATGGGATCGGATGCGGCGATCGAAGCTGCGGACATTGTTCTGATGGATGACGATATCATGAAAATTCCGTCTGTCATCCGGATCGCCGGTCAGACAATGAAGATCGTAAAACAGAACATTGTATTTGCACTGACTGTGAAGGCTCTGGTTCTGTTCCTTGGAGCGCTCGGCATGGCGAATATGTGGGAAGCAGTATTTGCGGATGTCGGAGTTTCAGTAATTGCGATCCTGAATTCGATGAGGACTCTGAAAACAAAATAAAAGATATGGTCAAGGGAAAAATGAATTGCTCATTTTTCCCTTGATTTTCGTCCCGTGGTAAGGTAGAATATACACCATTCGGAAAGGGTGGATGATATGGAGCTTATGATAGATATTTTTATGGATGCAGTGATTGATACGGCGAAACTGATTCCGTTTTTGTTTCTGACTTATCTGGCAATGGAGTACCTGGAAAATAAAGCAGGGGAAAAGACTGTGAATATGTTGCTTGGAGCAGGTAAAAAGGGACCGCTGATCGGGGGAATCCTTGGTGTTGTCCCACAGTGCGGATTTTCGGCTGCTGCGGCAAGCCTTTATTCGGGCGGGGTCATAACGATTGGAACGATGATTGCGGTATTTCTGTCTACTTCGGACGAAATGCTGCCGATTCTCATTTCAGAGCGTACAAAAGCAAAAGAAATTGTCTGGATTCTTGGTGTGAAGATATTCATCGGTGTAATAGCGGGAATCCTTGTTGATATCGTGGTTAGAATGCGCACTGGCGGGACACAGAAAGGACTGCATATTCATGAAATCTGTGAACGGGATCACTGCCACTGCGAAGAGGGGAGCATCCTGAAATCCGCAGTGACACATTCTCTGCAGACGGTGCTGTTTGTTTTTTTAGTAACGCTGGCATTGAATGCACTGGTAGAAGGGATCGGAATGGAACAGGTCGTCAGAGCGGCAGCCGCACATCCGGTAAGAAGTATCCTTCTGACTGCTTTGATCGGGCTGGTTCCAAACTGTGCATCTTCGGTTATGATTACAACATTTTATCTGGAAGGGGTTCTTTCGGTGGAAAGTATGCTGGCGGGGCTGTTGTCCTGTGCCGGTGTGGGGCTCCTTGTATTGTTTCGTACAAATAAGAACTGGAAAGTGAATCTGATGACCGTAGCATCGCTATATGGAATCAGTGTGTTCTGCGGTCTTGCTGCCCAGTTGATTCTATAAAAAGAATAAAGATTTTTAGGTAAAGGGAACCAGGGATTTACCATGGTAAAAAATGGTTGCTTGTATCAGTTAAAAGCGGTAGAATACATGTAGTATTATACGAAAGAGAGGAAAAATTATGGCTAAGAAAGGATTTGTTGCGGAATTTAAAGAATTTATCAGCCGTGGTAATGTCATGGATATGGCAGTCGGTGTTATCATAGGCGGCGCCTTCCAGAGTATCGTGAGTTCATTAGTAGGAGATGTTGTGATGCCTGTCATTACCGTGATTACAGGAGGCATCAGCTTTTCATCATGGAAGCTTGCTCTGACAGAGGGAGAAGAACCGTCTTATCTTAATTATGGTAATTTTATCACTGCAGTGATCAACTTCCTGCTCATGGCATTCATTATTTTCTGCTTTGTGAAACTCATGAATACATTGAGCGCGAAAATGCTCAGAAAAGAAGCAGAAGAAGCACCGGCACCGACGACGAAGAAGTGCCCGTACTGCTGTTCAGAGATTCCGATCGAAGCAACCAGATGTGCCCATTGTACATCGGAACTTCCGGTAGAAGAAGAGAAGACAGAATAGGCTGAATCAGCATATTATAAAGAAGAGGCAGAGAGGAAATACAGAAAATGGAAAAAATAATTTTAACAGGAGACAGACCGACCGGCCGTCTTCATGTAGGACATTATGTTGGTTCTCTGAGACGAAGAGTGGAACTGCAGAATTCCGGAGAATATGACAAGATTTTTATTATGATTGCAGATGCCCAGGCATTGACAGACAATGCGGATAATCCGGAAAAAGTACGGCAGAATATCATTGAAGTGGCATTGGATTACCTGTCTTGCGGACTGGATCCGGAAAAATCTACATTATTTATCCAGTCCCAGGTTCCGGAATTAACAGAATTATCTTTCTATTATATGAATCTGGTGACGGTGTCCCGTCTGCAGAGAAACCCTACTGTAAAATCCGAGATACAGATGCGGAATTTCGAAGCAAGTATTCCGGTTGGATTTTTCACGTATCCAATCAGTCAGGCTGCGGATATTACAGCATTTAAAGCGACAACCGTTCCGGTCGGAGAGGATCAGCTCCCGATGATCGAACAGTGCCGTGAAATCGTTCATAAGTTTAACACAGTTTACGGGGATACATTGGTAATGCCGAAAGCATTGATCCCGGAGAATGAAAGCTGCTGCAGACTTCCTGGAATTGACGGAAAGGCAAAAATGAGTAAATCCCTCGGCAACTGTATCTATTTATCTGATACGGAGGAAGAGGTTCAGAAGAAAATTATGAGTATGTATACCGATCCGAACCATCTGAAAGTATCTGATCCTGGGCAGGTGGAAGGAAACTGTGTGTTTACTTATCTGGATGCATTCTGTCGGGATGAGCATTTTGCCAAATATCTTCCTGACTATCAGAACCTGGATGAGCTGAAGGCACATTACCAGAGAGGCGGACTTGGGGATGTGAAGGTGAAACGGTTCCTGAATGCAATCATGCAGGAAGAACTTGCGCCGATTCGTGCAAGAAGAAAAGAACTGGAGAAGAGGATACCGGAAATTTACGAGATCCTTCGTGAAGGCAGTATCGAAGCGGAGAAAGTGGCTGCTCAGACACTGAAAGAAGTGAAAGAATCCATGAAGATCAACTATTTTGATGATATGGAACTGATTCGGGAGCAGAGTAAACGTTTCGCTTCCGAAGCTTAAAAAAGTAAGCTTACAAAGTGTAAAATGTTAAACAGATATGAAAATATGTTGCGTAATTATTAAAAGGACGCTATAATAGACTCCATAAGTGACTGATTGTGCAAAAAAAACGGTCAATCAGCCAAAGATAGGCCGAAGGAGATAATTATATGGGTAAATATTTTGGAACAGATGGCTTCCGTGGGGAAGCAAATGTGAATTTGACAGTAGAGCATGCATTCAAAGTTGGACGATATCTGGGATGGTATTACGGGCAGGAGCACAAGGCGAGAATCGTGATCGGCAAGGATACCAGACGGAGCAGCTATATGTTTGAATATGCACTGGCAGCAGGGCTTACTGCTTCCGGAGCAGATGCGTATCTTCTGCATGTAACGACAACCCCCAGCGTTTCTTATGTGACGAGAACCGAAGATTTTGACTGCGGTATTATGATTTCCGCCAGCCATAATCCATTCTATGATAACGGTATCAAAGTAATTAATGGAAAAGGACACAAACTGGAGGCAGAAGTCGAAGATAAGATTGAAGCTTATATCGATGGGGAAACAGGAGAAATTCCGCTTGCACAGAAGGAAGCGATTGGAAGAACGATTGACTATGCGGCGGGAAGAAACCGGTATATCGGACATCTGATCTCGCTGGCCACACGCTCTTTCAAGGATATGCGTATCGGACTTGACTGTTCGAACGGAAGTGCATTTGCCATTGCGAAAAGTGTTTATGATGCACTTGGAGCTAAGACTTATGTGATCAACAACGAGCCGGATGGAACGAACATCAATACAAACTGTGGCTCCACACATATCGGAGTGCTGCAGAAATTTGTGAAAGAGAAGAAACTGGATGTAGGATTTGCATTTGACGGAGATGCAGACCGCTGTATCGCAGTCGATGAGAACGGCAATGTCGTTGATGGAGACCTGATTCTGTATGTCTGTGGAAAATATTTAAAAGAGCGCGGACAGCTTAACGGAGATACGATCGTGACAACGATCATGTCAAATATCGGTCTTTATAAGGCGTGTGACAAAGTTGGAATCCGTTATGAAAAGACAAAGGTTGGCGATAAATACGTTTATGAGAATATGGTCCAGAATAATTTCATGCTGGGCGGCGAACAATCCGGTCATATTATTTTCAGCAAACATGCTACGACCGGTGACGGAATCCTGACTTCTCTTATGATTATGGAAGTGATTATGGAGACGAAGCAGTCTCTTGCAAAGCTGACGGAGGATGTGACCATTTACCCGCAGCTCCTCAAGAATGTGAGAGTATCTGACAAGAAGACGGCACGGGAGAATCCGGAAGTGGTAAAAGCAGTTGCTGCGGTTTCAGAGGCACTTGGAGATGACGGACGTATTCTGGTACGCGAAAGCGGAACAGAACCGGTAATCCGTGTTATGGTGGAAGCCACCACGGATGAACTGTGTGAAAAATATGTAAATCAAGTCGTTGATGTGATGGAAAAAGAAGGCCTGATCGTCGGTTAACCCGAACAGATTTAAGGGATTGTGTGAAATGCACAGTCCCTTTTTTGTCATGCATACGCCAAAAAGAACCGATGGATCGTTTTTGGTTCATGGCGGGATCATCTTTATTACTTTACAAAAAATGCCTTCTGTGCTAACATGAATATAACAAAAAACAGCAAAAGAAAAAGTAAAGAGGGAATTTTTATGCTGATAGAGATTGATTTTAACAGTGATGAAGCGATTTATTTGCAATTGAGAAATCAGATTATTATGGGGATTGCAACGTCCACGATCCACGAAGGTGATCCGCTTCCTTCGGTTCGTACACTCGCCGAGAATATCGGGATCAACATGCATACGGTAAACAAAGCATATAATGTACTAAGACAAGAAGGATTTATTCAGCTGGACAGGAGAAAGGGTGCCGTGATCTGTATTGATGTCAATAAGATTCAGGCGCTTCAGGATATGAAGGAGCAGCTCCGGATTCTTCTGGCAAAGGGGAGCTGCAAAGGAATCACCCGGGAAGAAGTACATGAATTGGTAGATGAGATTTATGAAGAATATAAATGATGCCTGTAAAGGCTGTCATGCGGCAGTACTGCATGAGTGGTGAGACCGGATTAATAAGAGATAAGGAGAGACTTACGAGGTTATGACAGAGAATCAGTATACAAAGCAGGCGCAGGAAGCGCTGAATATGGCAAAGGAGATTGCGGAGGCGAACCGGCATCCATATATCGGGACGGAACATCTTCTTTTCGGATTGAAGAGAATCTATACAGGAGTTGCAGGTCAGGTACTTGACAAGAATAAAGTGGACGAAGAGCAGATGGAAAAAGCGATGGATCTGCTGATATCCAGTCCGGCAGGAGGAACACCTGACAGACGAAGAATCGAAAGAAGCCCCAGACTGGAATACATTTTGGAGGAAAGCAAGAATGAGGCGGCACATTTCGGATCCAGAAAGATCGGGACGGAGCATATGCTTTTGGCGATGCTCAAAGACGGTGACTGTGTGGCAACCCAAATGCTTATGACCTTGAATGTCAATATTCAAAAGGTGTTTCAGGATCTTCTGCAGGCTATGGGTGAGGATCCGAAAGAATATATGGAAAGTCAGCGTGAAGGAGAAGGTCAGGGAGGAATCCTCGAACAGTACAGCACAGATCTGACGGAGGAGGCCAGAGAAGGCAAGCTGGATCCGGTGATCGGGCGTCAGGAGGAAATCGGAAGGATCATGCAGATTTTGAGCCGCAGAACCAAGAATAATCCTTGTCTGGTCGGAGAGCCGGGTGTCGGTAAGACTGCGATCGTGGAAGGGCTTGCAATGCAGATTGCAGACGGGATCGTACCGGAGAGTATGCGGGACAAGAGGATTCTTGTGCTGGATCTTCCGGGCATGATTGCAGGATCAAAATACAGAGGTGAATTTGAGGAACGTATGAAGAAGCTGATCCGGGAAGTAAAGGCATCCGGCAATGTGATCCTGTTTCTGGACGAGCTGCATACGATCATCGGAGCAGGTGGGGCTGAAGGGGCTATCGATGCGTCCAATATTCTGAAACCCTCTCTCGCACGCGGAGAGCTGCAGCTGATCGGTGCGACGACACTGACGGAGTACCGCAAATATATTGAGAAAGATGCTGCGCTGGAGCGGCGTTTTCAGCCGGTGACGGTAGAAGAGCCGGATGAGGAAAAATGCCTTGTGATCCTGAAAGGGCTCCAGAAAAAATATGAGGCACATCATGAAGTGGAGATTGAAGAAGAAGCACTGAGGGCCGCAGTTCATTTGTCATGCCGTTATATTAATGACCGGTTTCTGCCTGATAAAGCAATTGATGTGTTGGACGAAAGCTGTTCCAAGGTGAAGCTCAGAGGCTTCAAAGTACCGGAGAATATTGCAAAATTAGAGATACTTTATAAGGATCTTGGCGCCGAGAAAGAAAATTGTATTAAAACCGGGAACATGGAAGAAGCTTCGCGCCTCCATCGGGAACAGAAGGAAACCATGAAGAAACTGGAGCAGGCAAAAGCCCGGTTTGAGAAGAGCCACGAGAATAAAAAGGTATCGGTTACAGAAGAGGATGTGGCTGAGGTGATTTCTGCCTGGACAAGAATCCCGTTGAGCAGACTGAACGAGACAGAGACGGCAAGACTTGGAAAATTGGAAAAGACACTGGAGAAGAGAGTCATCGGCCAGGAGGAAGCTGTGAAGGCTCTGGCGAAAGCTGTCAAGAGAGGAAGAGTTGGTCTGAAAGATCCGAAGAGGCCAATTGGTTCTTTCCTGTTTCTTGGGCCTACCGGAGTCGGTAAGACCGAACTTTCGAAAGCACTGGCAGAGGCACTTTTTGGAAATGAAGAGGATATGATCCGGGTTGATATGTCAGAATACATGGAGAAACACAGCGTCGCAAAAATGATTGGGGCGCCTCCGGGATATGTGGGACATGATGATGGCGGACAGCTCAGTGAAAAAGTGCGCAGAAATCCATATTCCGTAATCCTGTTTGATGAGATTGAAAAAGCACATCCGGATGTGTTCAATATCCTGCTGCAGGTGCTGGATGACGGGCATATTACAGATTCTCAGGGGAGAAAAGTGGATTTCCGCAATACAGTCATCATCATGACTTCCAATGCCGGAGCGAAAGCGATCATTGAACCGAAGAAGCTCGGCTTTACGCAGCAGGAAGATGTGGCGGGCGATTATAAGCGCATGAAGTCTAACGTTATGGATGAAGTGAAGCAGCTGTTTCGTCCGGAATTCCTGAATCGTATTGACGAGATTATTGTATTCCACCCGCTCGGTGAGAATGATATGAAGAAGATCGTGGGTCTGATGTGCAAGGAAGTGACACAGCGTGCAAAAGAACAGCTGGATATCACGCTCGTGATCCGCGATTCAGTGAAAAAGCACATCGTCGAAACCGGAACGGATAAGAAATACGGTGCAAGGCCGCTTAGAAGAGCCGTGCAGAATCAGCTGGAGGATAAACTGGCGGAGGCGATCCTGAGCGGTGAAATCAAACGGGGCGATCATGTGGAAGCCGGAATTTCTAAAAAAGAAATAAAATTTACTACAAAGGGAATAAACAACTAGAAAAAGAAAAGGGATATGGTATAATAAGATTAACTCAAAAGAGAATACCATTAGGAGGAACATGGAAATGGCATTAATCAAGGAACTTATTAAGAGCGAGACTGACGGAACACTTAGCTTTGGAGATTACAGTCTTGCGGAAAAGACGAAGAAAGATGGTTTTGAATTTCAGGGAGATTTATATAAAGTTAAGACGTTCAAAGAGATTACCAAATTAGAGAAAAACGGAATGTTTGTATACGAATCTGTGCCGGGAACTGCCGTTGAGAATTTCAAAGTCTCTGAAAATGTAGTTTCGTTCAAAGTATCCGGTGAAGGGGATGCGCAGATTACGCTGGAACTGGAAGCGGACAGCGAATATACAGTTTACATGAATGATGTAAATGTCGGAGATATGTCAACGAATTTAAGTGCAAAACTCAGTATCAGTGCAGAATTAGGGAAAGAAAGCGTTGAAGTAGAAATCGTTAAGAAATAGGACACGGATACATAGTGATTTTGAGAGAAGGGCTGTTTGATGCAGCCCTTTTCCTGTCACTGGAATTGAATCTGTCTGTGAACCGCAGCGTGAGAAAGGAAAAGCAGGAAATATGGCAAAAGGGAAGAAGACAGTTTTTTTCTGTCAGAATTGTGGACATGAAGAGTCAAAGTGGCTGGGACAGTGTCCCATGTGCAAGGAATGGAATACTTTTGTTGAAGAAAGGGTAACGATGGCGAAAACGGTTGCCGTGAAGGACAGGAAGGAACTACGCGCAGTTCCGCTTTCCCAGGTGCAAACGGAAGCAGAAGAGAGAGTAAGTACTCATATTAATGAACTGGATCGTGTGCTTGGAGGCGGGATCGTTCCCGGTTCTTTGATTCTTGTCGGAGGTGATCCGGGGATCGGCAAATCAACATTGCTTCTGCAGGTTTGCCGTGAACTGGCACGCACGGAGAAGAAGGTGCTTTATATTTCGGGAGAAGAATCACTGCGGCAGATCAAGCTGCGTGCACAGCGCATGGGAGAATTTACGGAACATCTGCTTTTGCTCTGTGAGACCAATCTGGAACTGATCCGTCAGGCAATCGAGAGAGAAAGACCGGAAACGGTCGTGATCGATTCGATTCAGACCATGTTCAGCGAAGAGGTGGGGTCTGCACCGGGCAGTGTGTCACAGGTCCGGGAGGCGACCAATGCTCTGATGCAGCTTGCAAAAGGCCTGTGTATCACGATATTTATTGTAGGGCATGTGACGAAGGAAGGTACGGTTGCGGGTCCGAGAGTATTGGAGCATATGGTGGACACAGTGCTTTATTTCGAAGGGGACCGGCATGCATCGTACCGGATCCTCAGGGGGGTGAAGAATCGTTTCGGTTCAACCAATGAGATTGGTGTATTTGAAATGCGTCAGGACGGACTGCGCGAGGTGAAAAATGCATCGGAATTTATGCTGGACGGCAGGCCGGAACATGCGTCGGGATCCGTCGTGGCATGTTCCATGGAAGGGACCAGGCCGATCCTTCTGGAAATACAGGCTCTTGTGTGCGAAAGTAATTTAGGCATACCCAGGAGGACTGCGGCTGGAACGGATTACAATCGTGTCAATTTGCTGATGGCGGTACTCGAGAAACGGATCGGTTACCGGTTGGCAAACTATGATGCATACGTGAATATTGCAGGCGGAATTAAGATCAATGAGCCGGCGGTCGATCTGGGAATTGTGATGGCAATCGTATCCAGCTATAAAAACAGACCACTGGATGAGAGAACGATTGTATTCGGAGAGGTTGGACTGAGCGGAGAAGTACGGGCAGTCAGTATGCCGGAACAGCGCGTGCAGGAGGCAAAAAAGCTTGGATTTGAGACCTGTATCATGCCGGCTGTCTCTTATGACAGTGTGAAGAACATCGAAGGCATACAGATCATTGGTGTAAAAAATATCAATGAGGCGATCCGGCTTTTCTGATATAAACGAAGATTTATAATAAAATAAATCAATTGACATTTGGAAAATATCGGAATATACTGTAGTAAATTAAAACACTAAACCGATGAACAAGAGGAGTAGGTAAAGATATTTGTTCCCAGAGAGCTGCCGGATGGTGGAAAGGCAGCGGCAAGAGTTTTTACTGAATGGACTTGTGAGGGCAGCTTGAAAGCAAATTTTGAGAATATCATATATTTGCGAGTAGACGCTGACGGGATTCTAGCCCGTTATCAAATAGATATGTATGTTAGTACATAACAGAGTGGTCAGTATATTGACAAATTGGGTGGTACCGCAGAAGATTTAAGCTTTTGTCCCTTTAAGAGGGGACAGGAGCTTTTTTTTGTGCCATGCTTATGAAAAAAAGGTCCACAAAACAAATACTTTTTGAATTAGGAGGAGCGTACATGTATCCAGATTGTAATGAAATCTTGAAACTTGCATCAGATTATGACATCATTCCGGTATGCCGTGAAATCTACGCAGATGTTGTTACGCCGATTACCTTGCTTCGGAAAATTGCGGCTGTGAGTAAACGGTATTATCTGCTGGAAAGTATTGAAGGCGGGAAAAATGGGGCAGGTATTCGTTCCTGGGATATGATCCTCTGATGCGCGTGTACTGCAGTGACGGTAAAGTCGTGATCGAGCAGGATAAAGAGGAAAATGTAATAGAAACAGACAAACCGCTGGAAGTGGTAAGAAAGATTATGAAAGATTACCGGTCACCGAAGAGTGCCGGGATGCCGCCATTGAATTCCGTGATGCTACCCAGGCAGCAGCAAAGGAATAGGGGAAAACAGGATGATATTGGATAAAATAGCAGCATATACACGGCTTCGAATAGAAGAGGCAAAGAAAGAGCTTTCGCCGGACGAGATAAGAAGACTTGCACTTTCATGCAAAACGGACACCGGATTTCCATTTGAAAAAGTGTTGAAAGAACCCGGGATCCACTATATCTGTGAAGTGAAAAAAGCATCTCCGTCCAAGGGAGTGATTGCAGAGGATTTCCCTTATCTGAAGATTGCAGAAGAATACGAAAAGGCAGGTGCGTCGGCAATCTCCTGCCTTACGGAACCAAAGTATTTCATGGGAAAGAATGTATATTTGAAAGAAATTACCGGTAAAGTGAAGATCCCGGTTCTGAGAAAAGATTTTACAGTGGATGAATATATGATATATGAAGCAAAATTGCTCGGCGCAAGTGCGGTACTTCTGATCTGTGCCATACTGGATACAGAAACAGTACGGGATTATATTCATATCTGCGATGAACTTGGATTATCTGCACTGGTTGAGGTTCATGACGAGAAGGAAATGCGGTCCGCAATCGAAGCCGGGGCGAGAATCATCGGAGTAAACAACCGGAATCTGAAAGACTTTACCGTAGATATCGGAAACAGTGTCCGCCTCAGAAAATTAGCTCCGCCGGATGTATTGTTTGTGGCGGAAAGTGGAATTCAAAATGCAGAGAATATCAGGAATCTCAAAGAAGCCGGTGTGAATGGAGTGCTGATCGGTGAGACACTGATGCGAAGTCGGGATAAAAAAGCAATGCTCGTGGAACTGAACGGAGGCCTTCTTCGCGGGAGGGATTCCGAATGGTAAAAGTAAAGATATGTGGTTTGAGACGAGCAGAAGACATTGCGATGGTAAATGAATTTCACCCCGATTTTGTCGGATTTGTTTTTGCAGACAGCAAACGGAAAGTTGACAGTAAAACAGCAAAGTTGCTTCGAAAAGAATTGCGAAGAGATATTCCGGCAGTCGGAGTGTTTGTAAATGAGGATGTGGAGATCATTCGCAGTCTGTGCAGACAGGAAATCATACAAATGGTTCAGCTCCATGGCGATGAAGACGAAGAATATATGAAAGAACTGAAGAATCAGCTTCCCGAAATTCCGGTGATCAAGGCTGTCAGGGTGAGGTCGAAAGAACAGATACTTGAGACAGAAAAAACAGAGTGTGATTACCTTCTGCTGGATACTTATGTAAAAGATATGTACGGTGGAAGTGGGAAGACATTTGACAAGGGTATGATCCCAGATTTGAAGAAACCATATTTCCTTGCCGGCGGGCTGGATGCGTCGAATGTAATAGACAACATACGGGTATGTCATCCGTATGCGGTGGATGTTAGCAGTGCAGTGGAAATAGATGGATGGAAGGATGCCGGAAAGATAAAAGAATTTTTGGAAAGGATTAGAGAACATGAGTAAAGGAAGATTTGGAGTATATGGAGGCCAGTACGTTCCGGAGACGCTGATGAATGCGGTGAATGAGTTGGAAGAGGCCTATGAGAAATATAAAAATGATCCGGAATTTAACCGGGAGCTGGATGAACTGCTGAAAAATTATGCAGGACGTCCGTCGCTTCTATATGAAGCAAAAAAAATGACAGAAGATCTGGGTGGAGCGAAAATCTATTTAAAACGGGAGGATTTGAACCATACAGGCGCACATAAGATCAACAATGTCCTGGGACAGGTCCTTCTGGCAAAAAAGATGGGAAAGACACGGGTGATTGCAGAGACAGGAGCCGGGCAGCACGGCGTTGCGACAGCGACAGCAGCAGCCCTTATGGATATGGAATGTGAGATTTTCATGGGAAAAGAAGATACCGACCGTCAGGCGTTAAATGTGTATCGCATGGAACTCCTGGGGGCCAAAGTACATCCGGTTACAACGGGAACTATGACGCTCAAGGATGCAGTAAACGAGACGATGCGTGAATGGGCAAGCCGGATGGATGACACACTTTATGTGCTGGGGTCTGTCATGGGTCCACATCCCTTCCCAACAATCGTGCGGGATTTCCAAAAGGTTATCGGAAAAGAAATCAAAGAACAGATCATGGAAAAGGAAGGAAGACTGCCGGATGCGGTGATCGCATGTGTCGGCGGTGGCAGCAATGCAATCGGTGCATTTTATGAATTTATTCCGGATAAAGAGGTACAGCTGATTGGATGTGAGGCTGCAGGTCTGGGAATTGATACCGAAAAACATGCGGCAACAATTGCGAAAGGAACGAAAGGAATTTTCCATGGTATGAAATCTCTCTTCTGCCAGAATAAAGATGGGCAGATCGCTCCGGTATATTCCATTTCGGCAGGTCTGGATTATCCGGGAATCGGACCGGAACATGCGATGCTGGCTGAAGAAGGACGCGCCAAGTACGTTCCGATCACCGATGAAGAGGCTGTTAATGCATTTGAATATCTGTCACGTACAGAAGGAATCATACCGGCTGTTGAAAGTGCACATGCGGTGGCGTATGCTATGAAGCTGGCACCAACCATGTCAAAAGACAAAATTATCGTAATCAATATTTCCGGCCGCGGAGACAAAGATGTGGCTGCAATTGCAAGATACAGAGGAGTTGAAATCTATGAGTAAGATTCAGGAAGCATTTAAAAATAAAAAAGCATTTATCCCATTTATCACAGGAGGAGATCCTGCACTGGATGTAACAAAAAAACTCTTGCTTGCCATGCAGGAGGCAGGAGCTGATCTGATTGAAGTGGGAATTCCATTCTCAGACCCGATCGCGGAGGGACCTGTCATTCAGGAGGCAGATGAACGTGCGCTGAAAGGCGGATGTACAACGGACAAGCTTTTTGACGCGATGAAAGAAATAAAAGATGAAATGTATGTGCCGCGTGTGTTTATGACTTATGTAAATGCAATTTACAGTTACGGGAAGAGGCATTTTATGGAACGTTGCGTTGAATGTGGAATGGTCGGCGTAATCGTACCGGATATGCCATATGAAGAAAAAGGAGAATTGGAAGATGTCTGCCGTGAATACGGAATCGAATTAATCTCTCTGATCGCGCCAACATCGGACAAAAGAATCCAGATGATCGCCAGGGAGGCGGAAGGATTCCTTTATTGTGTATCATCGCTTGGGGTAACCGGAGTGCGCAGTGAAATCAAGACCGATATTGGAGCAATGATCAGAAAAGTGAAAGAAGTGTCCGATATTCCATGTGCAGTCGGATTTGGAATTGCGACTCCGGATCAGGCAAAAGATATGGCAGCTGTGGCTGACGGAGTGATTGTAGGATCGGCGATTGTCAAAATAGTGGCAAAGTATGGAGAAGAATGCGTACCATATGTAAGTGACTATGTGAAAAGCATGAAAGAAGCGATATAACAATGAAATTGTTTGAATTGTCTGAAATAAATAAAAAACAAAAACATTATTGACAATTTCAAAATGAAGTGGTAAGATATGACTCGTTGATTGGTCAGTACTCAGAAATGAGACGGCGGGCAACGGGTCATAACTTATTTTAGAAGGGCTGAGACAGAGGCCAGGGGCGGTATGCAGAAGTCTGGTGAAAAAAAGTTGTTGACAAACGTCGAAAGATGTGATAGTCTAATATAGCTGTCGCGAGACAGAGAAGAAAGAACATTGATAACTAAACAATAGACAACAACCCTGAAAATTCTTTAAGAGATTTTTCAAGAACGGTTGAATCGACAGATTTAACAAACCTAAAAACAGTAAGAAGGAACAGAATTGCCAAGCGATTCTGGACTGGATACAAACAATGAAGCTCCGATGGTTCTAGGTTCGAAAGGACCTCACCAAGAACGCACGGAGCGCATAAACCGTAAGGTCTGAAAAGACCAGACCTAACTTTTTTATGCGAGAGTTTGATCCTGGCTCAGGATGAACGCTGGCGGCGTGCCTAACACATGCAAGTCGAACGAAGCACATTGGATTGATTCTTCGGAAGAAAGAGAATGTGACTGAGTGGCGGACGGGTGAGTAACGCGTGGGTAACCTGCCTCATACAGGGGGATAACAGTTAGAAATGACTGCTAATACCGCATAAGACCACGGAGTCGCATGACTC